>CAZGKH010000459.1:0-3707 GCA_964525665.1 uncultured Anaerolineae bacterium
GACCGCTAAGACAGTTCGCTTCCTGCGTCGCCACCCCGCAGCCAGACCCTGGTTCCTGTGGCTACACTACATGGACGTTCACGACCCCTATCGCCCGCCACGCCGCCACGCTGCCCGCTTCCGGAGCGCCAGGCGACCGGAGCTCTCCGACCGGGCTCTGTGGCAGAAAGCTCTGTCTCAACCTGGGGAGATTAGCGAGAATGAACGCCAGTGCCTGATAGACCGGTACGATGCCGAGGTCAACTTCGCGGATGAGCAGATTGGCTATCTTCTTACGCACCTGCGGCGGATGGGCTTGCTCGACTCAACGCTGATCATCGTCACCGCTGACCATGGGGAGGCATTTGGAGAACACGGTCAGTTCTCTCACCGGTTTGAGCTGTACGACGAGCTGTTGCGGGTGCCGCTGATCATGCGACTGCCGTTGGGCAAGGTCTCTGACCGCAGCCTGGCCGCTGGCCGGGTCGTAACAGCGCAGGTGCGCTTGCTCGACCTGGTGCCAACGGTTCTCGACCTCCTCAATGTAGACGACGGCCCATTTAAGGGCGCAAGTCTCCTATCTCTCATTGACGGACGTGATGAAGAATGCAGAGTCGCCATCAGTGAGACGCAACCCGAGACGGGGTTGTACGCCATCCGGCAGGCTGGCTGGAAGTTGATCCTCAACGTACATACAGGTGCAGTGGAATTGTATAACCTCCGGCAGGACCCGCTTGAAACAATCAACTGTGCCAACACCGCGCCCCTGATCGCATCGAAACTGGAAGCGCAATTGCGCAGCCATGTACAACGCACAGAGGCCAGCCCCTCTTCCCTGGCAGAGATCGAAGTGGACCACCTCACCATGGACCGACTCCGCGCCCTGGGGTATGTGGAGTAGTTACCTCGCGGACATGCTGAAACGCCAAGAAGGGGTGCTAGGCTGAAGAAGCCTAGCACCCCTTCTTGGCTGCGAGGCAGAATAGATATAGTAGTCACTCACGGGAGCATAGCCAAGACCCTTCACCACAGCGAGCCAGACAGCCGGCGAATGTAGAACGGAGTGGCATTCAGGGGGCGGCTTTCACATATACAGGCGCCTGAGTGACCTGGATTGTGATCGCCCCATTCACCACCCCATCCCGGTCTCCCGCTCCCCCATCCTCAATCACCGTCTCTACTCCATACTCATCCACCACACTCAACCGCCCAGTCCACGTGTCGTCGAGCTGAACCCCACCAATGGCCATATCTATGTGCAAATCACTCGCCCTCTTTATCTTCTGCCCATCATCTGTCCACAAAACTAGCTTCTTGCTGCCATCGGGCATGACGAATCGATAGGCTTGAATGTACTGCGACCCCGTCTCACTAGGCCCCAACTGGATGTCAAAACTGGTACCCCACTCTAGCTGCCCCGTCAACGTCTGATAGGCATAGTACGCCGGATACGGATTGAAAGTGCTATCTACTATGCCATAGTTGGGAAACCGCAGCGCGAACACCATCATAGCAGGAATATCGTTGGGCCAAAGCGTCATCCCCCTCACAAACTCATGCACGATGTGACGCGCCTGGAACTCGTCCTGGGTCCCGCTTCGATCGCTCATTAGCCCAATCTCTGACACTACCATCGGCTTGTTACCCAGCCCATGAGCCTCCAGAATGGAGCGAATTGACGGCCCTGTGCTCCCCCCAGGCCCCACCGCTTTGCCTAGCACCCCTTGATCGAATGGCAACGCCCCATCCCACCTATCGCGGAAAGCATCGTACTGATGGAAGTTCATATAGTCAAAGTAATCCCCAGCATTCCCATTAGCTGACAGCTCCTCTAGCTTGTCAAACACCTGGTCCGTAAAGCTTAGGTTGAAACAGTTCTGGCTGATCGACTCGTAAGCCACTGCTCCAAACAACACCTTAGCATCCGGATTCCCTTGCTTCACCCCGTCATGGAAATAGGTCAATGCTTCGGCATACTGCTCCAAATCCGGAATCCCATCCTCATCCAAATCCCCACCCCAGCAACCTCCCACAACGACGCATACAGCTGCCGTTGATTGATTGTCTGGCTCGTTCCAAAATTGCCAATGCTTTACTTGAGATACATATCGCGTCACTGCAGCCTGAACAAAAGCTTGAAAATCACTCAGATACCGCCGATCAAAGGGCCCACAATCGTACCGCTGACCCGTGCCAGGGTTGATCGGCACACCCGAGCTGATCGCCCATTGAGGATTCCCCATGATCACTGCTATTGGCTCCAACCCAGCGCTCCGTGCATTGCCGAACAAAGTGTCGTAGTAACTCCAATTGTACGGTCCGTTTTTCTCAGGCTGCACATTTTTCCACAGCAGATTCACCATATACCATCGAATGCCTGCCCCACTCATCAGAGCCCTGGCCGCCTCATCGTTGGCATAGTTCCCAGGATCCGCTACCCCAAAGGGCGGTACTGGTCCGGTAGGCGTCGGCGTGCTCGTTGACGTGACCGTCGGCGTGGGGGTAGACGTGCCCGTCGGCGTGGACGTAGGCGTGGACGTCGGCGTACTCGTCGGAGCGCAGGAGTTTCCCCACTGCGCTGCGACGAGCATGATGTCCACGATATCTATATCGTCATCGCCGTCGAGGTTGTACGGATCGCACTCCGGGTCGGTACTCCGCCAGCAGTCGGCCACGAACATGATATCGCCGACATCCACGACGCCATTGCCATTGAAGTCTACCTCACACGGGTCTACTGCCGCTAGAGTGCAATAGGATTCACTGAGACCAGAACTGACACCAGAGCGATCTGGCAACTCTTGCAGTGACTGGCTGGCACTGATGGGGGAACCAGATGCCACGTATGTTATCGACAAGATCAACCCTACTACCACAGTGAAAAGAATGGCAACCTTTTTAATCATGTTACACCTCCTATTTCGGGACAGGGGGACGAGTAAGTCTCGTCCCTTTCCAAAGTGCACTCTCATTATACCACTGCTCAGGCGCATTGTCAATAAGATTATTGTGAAATTTGCGTAAATTCTGGGCAGTTTCAGCGCTGCTCGTGACCGCCTCCGGAGATACTGATAACTTGCTTTATAAACAGACCAAGTAACGTTACATAGACAAGGCCGAGCAGAACATAGAACCCCTTACTTCCCCATATGGACGGTTTGTCATCGGCGAGACGATCTAAAAGCCGAGAGGGCACCCTTGGTAATGTAGATAAGACCTTCGTTGTAGAGCTCGCTGTGGTCGTCGCCGTCCCCGCTACAGTGGCCGTCCAAGTCACCCAGCTCACGGTAGCCATTGACATCTCAGGAGTCCCAGCCAACGATTCTGGAATCCCTGAAATAGCCCTATTAGTCGGCCCAGCCGTATCCTTAGGCACGAGCCCAGCGGTGTTCGTGGGCGCCATGTCCATCTGGGTAAGGGTTCTGATTCGGGCAGGGGCAGAATCGTCAAGTGCTAGGCCGATTAAACTTCCTCTAACGACGATTCTTGCCGGTTGATCTGCATTATCCATCTCACCAAATGGAGCATAAGAACAAGACATTCTCCCCAGCATTGAGGGTAACGTTGTGGCCACAAGCATCAAGGCAATCATGAAGGTTGGGTAGATCAAGGCATCTTGCAGTCTTCTCATCAATAATCACTCCCAAAAGGTGTAGGTGGCATTCAGGGCGCAGCTTTCACATATACAGGCGCCTGAGTGACCTGGATTGTGATCGCCCCATTCACCA
>CAZGKH010000460.1:0-3692 GCA_964525665.1 uncultured Anaerolineae bacterium
TGGTGGAGGACAAGATGGAGACGGCGGCCGAGGGCCTGGCCACGCGCACCGCCTTCGCCCTGCCGCAGAGCATCCTCTGGGACCTGCTGGACGACTTCGTCCTGGTGAGCGAAGAGGAGATCTACCGCGCCATCGTCCTCTATCTGCAGAAGACGCACAACCTGGCCGAGGGTGCCGGGGCGGCGCCTCTGGCAGCGGCGGTGAAGATGCGGGGATGGCTGCAAGGACGTAAGGTGGCTCTCGTGCTCAGTGGGGGGAATCTGAGCCTGGCGCAACTGAGAGTGGCTTTATCTTAGCTGCGGAGGGTTGCACAAATGCTTGCCGTCCGCCCGGTTTTGTGGTATACTACGATCAGTTCAAAACCTGGTGTGGGGAGGAGCGAGGTCATGGAAACCGTACTGACAGATACAAGCATGACTCTTGAGGAATTGATCAGGCGAGTCAGGCAATCGGCTAGACCGATCTATGCTGGCTCCGATGGAGAGATAGATATCGTTGTCAGACCAGTTAAGAAGAATCTTGAGCCTGAGCGGGTGGCTGCGGTAGACGCTCTGAGCGACCTTTTCCACAAGCTGCAAGTCTATGAGGCCAGGTACCAGATGGACTCTGACGTGTTCTTCTACAAATATGAGAACGCCTTACTCGATGAATCTCCTGATTTCATCTCCTGGTGGATCAGCTACTCCGCTTTCGCTGAGACGCTCATGCGGTACAACCTGACACGGAGTGACATAGAATGCCAGTTGATGGCAGGATCAGAGCGTACTATTGGAGCTTACGCACCTTCCTAGAAGAGAAGGCTGCGATTCTGAACCCGGAGCATCCTGATTATCGCTTTCCTGAAGATGACAACCAGGTCTACTACACGCATCGCTTGGAAGGGTGTCTGGTGTTCATAGATGGCTCGCGACTCCACTTTGAACTCGCACTGGGTTTTGATGAGGTCTACAATGTTGTCGAGAAACGGTACTTCTATGGCTATTTCAACCCCTCAGGAGTACGCCGTTTTCAGTATGACAATTCCCCTCATCATCCGCATTTATCCACTTTTCCCCATCACGTTCACAAAGGCCCTGTGCCCAGCAAAGGCAAAGATATAGCGCTGGACTGCGATCTGGCAGAGGTGGGTTTCGTTGCCGTTGTGTCCAAGATCGAGGAACTGCTCACCCGGTAGCCATCGGCTACGAATCGAGCTTGTCTATGTGGAGTCCATGCCATGCCTACCTGCCGCTACTGTCGCGAAATTCATCACCACGATCCGGCCTATCCACGTCGCCACGCCCGCCACAATCTGGATACCAACTACCCCCGCTGCCATCGCCATTGGCGCTACGTCTGTGATCTCTGCGGCCAGCCATCGCACTTCAACGGCCTGACCTGGTGCCCGGAGACCGGCGAGTTCACCTGTCTGCACTGCGCCAGCGGCTATCGCCAGGTCAACGAGGCTTTCTGGGGCTGGGACTACTATTGGGAAATCGCCTGCCCCCACTGCGGGGCCAGTCACCCGGCCCTGGACCGCCTGGAGTACGAGGGCCGTCATCCCTGGCAGGTGCCACGATCGCCGAAGGTCTCTGACCGAGGCGGGCGGCGACGTCTGGGCATGAGCCAGGAAACTGACTTCCGGGGCGTCTTCTCGTCCGAGCACTTCCCCTTCAACGAGCACCCTCCCGACGACGAGGCCATCGCCGCCCAATGGAACAACATGGCCGCCAACTGGGATGCCCGCTACGGCAAGGAAGGTGATACGTCGCGGGTGCATCTCCTCAACTCCGCGCTCCTAAGCATCCTGGGCGACGTGGCGGGCAGGCGCATCCTGGATGCCGGCTGCGGCAGCGGCTACTTGTGTCGTATGTTGGCCCGGCGAGGGGCGAAGATGGTCGGGGTGGACCTGGCTCCAGCCTGGATCGAGATGGCTCGCAGCCGGAAGCCCGAACTGAACATTGAGTATCATGCTGGCAGCATTGCCCACATGCCTTTCCTGGCCGATGGCTCCTTCGAGGCGGTGGTCTCCGTCTGTGTTCTGATGGACACCCGAGATTACGAGGAAGCCCTGGGAGAGATGCATCGGGTGTTAGCGCCTGGCGGCGTCCTGGCCATCGCCATTTTGCACCCCTGCTTTACCTCGCCGCCCGGCGGCAGGTGGGAGCGCCACCCTGTGGACAGCGCCCGCCCGGAGGATCGCTGGTACTGGCGGGTGAGTAGCTATCTCCAGCCCACCTGGGAGACCTGGCGTTGGGAGCCAGTGGGCATGGCCACCGGCTTCCACCGCCCCTTGTCGAATTACATGCAGACGCTCCTGGGCGTGGGTTTCCGGCTGACCCATTTCATCGAGCCTGCCCCGTCGCCAGAGCTGGTAGCTGCTGATCCGGCCACATGGGCGCCCGACGCCCGCATTCCGCTCTTCCTGGTTCTTGGAGCGATCAAATGACCAGAAGAGAATTCAGACTCGAAAACGAATACCACTACAATCGCTCCGGGGCAGTGCGCTGGATCATCTCCCACCTGATGCGCTACCCGCTTTTCCCGCTAGCCACGATCCTGACGGCCATCCTGAACAACGGGTTTTACAGCTATATTCAGATCTTTATCGGCCGGGCGTTTGATCTGATCACCACCTCCGACTGGCAGACAGCCACGCTGCTGGGACTGGCGGCGAGCGTGATGGGGTCGGCTATCGGGCAGGGGCTGACGGGATTGGTGAGGAACTTCTCCACCGAATTCCTAGCCCAACGAGTGGAACGGGACGCCCGCGACGAGCTGTACGTCAGCTTGTTGGGCAAGAGCCAGACCTTCCACGGACGGCAGCGGATCGGCGACATCATGGCCCGCGCCACCAACGACGTGCGCATGCTCAACCTGATGTTCAGCCCCGGCGTGATGCTCATCGTTGATTCGCTGATGGCGCTGGTCGTTCCCATTGTCATGATCGGCTGGCTCCAGTTAAGACTATTGCTCGTTCCCGCCATCTTCGTCGTCTTGCTGGCCGTCACGGTGGCCGATTACAACCGGCGGCTCAAGCCGGTCAGCACGGCCAGGCGAGATCAATTCGGGACGATGAACGCGGGGCTGGCGGAGGCCATCGCCGGCATTGAAGTGGTCAAGGCCAACGTCCAGGAGCGGTACGAGTGGAACAAGTTCACCCAGAACGCCCGCCTGTTCCGTGACTATTTCGTGAAGCAGGGAGAAATCCAGGCCCGCTACTGGCCGATGTTGATGTTCAGCCTGGCCCGGGCTGGCGGCTTTCTGCACGCCCTGCTGCTCTGGCAGGGTGGCACCATCAGCCTGGGCCAGGTGGTCGCCTTTATGGGCCTGTTCAGCACGCTCCGCTTTCCCACCTTTATCTCCATCTTTTCCTTTGACCTGGTCCAACTGGGGATTGCCAGCAGCAGGCGGATTCTGGAAACCATCAACACGGAAACGGAGCTGGACGAGAACCCGGCCGGCGTCGCGCAACCGATTCGGGGAGAAGTGATTTTTGAGGACGTTAACTTTGGCTACAATGGGAAGCCGGTGCTGAAAAACATCAGTTTTGCCGCCCGGCCCGGCGAGACGATTGCCATCGTGGGGCAGACCGGTTCGGGCAAGACCACCTTCACCCAGCTCATCAACCGCATATTCGACGTGGACAGTGGGCGAGTGCTGGTTGATGGCGTGGACGTGCGCGACTGGAGCCTGGAATCGCTGCGTTCGCA
>CAZGKH010000461.1:0-3692 GCA_964525665.1 uncultured Anaerolineae bacterium
TTCGGCCGATATGACAACGAATTCAAGGGATTTACCGAATTCACGACGACAAATTCGGTGAATCCTCGAAATTCGATGTTATATTTTGGCACGGTCAGGCCAGCAACACCTAAGCAGGGAACTACCCGCTTTCAGGGTACTCAAAAGGAGTTCAACCATGGACAACTTTACCGCCCACCAACTACACTTCACCTGCCAGGTGCAAACGCCCATCTTGCTCAATGAGCACCAGGGCTCGGCCATTCGCGGCGCGCTGTTCCACGCTCTGCGAAATCAGTTTTGCTTCAGCAAGAAGACGAAGGACTGCGGGGAGTGCGCAGTCTGGGCCACCTGCCCCATCTGCTTCCTGGTGGCAACTCGCAACCCGAAGAGCGAGCGCGGAGTGGATGTGCCACGACCGTACGTCATCGAGCCGCCCCTGGACGGCAAAATCCGCTACCAGCCCGGAGAGACCCTGAAGTTCGGCCTGACCATGTTCGCCCAGGCGCTCAACCTGTTTCCCTACGTGGTGCTAGGCAGTAAGGCGCTGGAACGAGGGGGGCTGGGGAAGCGAATCAACGAATCAGCGAATCAGCGAATGGGCGAATCGGCGAGTCAGCGAAGGGGCGAGTCGGGGAGGCGGCGACGAGGAAAACGACGGGGGACGTTTGTGGTTCGCGAAATCGCCGCTCTAAACCGTCTGACCGGGGAGCGACAGCCGGTGCTGCGCCAGGGAGACACGATGGTCTCGGTGCCCGACCTGCCCGTCACCAACGAGCAGGTGCAGACGCTGGCGGCACAGTTGCCCAGGGAGTGCATCACCCTGGTCTTCAAGACCCCCACGCGCATCATTGAGCAGGGCAAACTCCAGCATCGCCCGGCCTTCCGCCCGTTGATCCAACGGCTGCACCAGCGGCTGCGCGACCTGACCCGCGAGTTCACTGATACTGCCTGGGAGCTCGATTTCCGCCAGGTGATGGCCCAGGCCGAGGCAGTGCAGGTGGTGGATGATCGAACTCGCTGGGTGGAGTTGGACAGTTTCTCCACGCGGCGAAGCGCCAGCATGCCCATGGGCGGCCTGGTGGGCCAGGTGACTTTCGAGGGGCCTCTGGAGCCGTTCCTCCCCTGGCTGGTGTGGGGGGAGATCGTGCACGTGGGCAAGGACGCGGTGAAGGGAAACGGGTGGTATGAGATAAAATGCCCATCATCCAGCAATTGATCGTAGACCAATACGGCGCTTTCGTCGGCAAGCACAGCCAGCGGTTGCAGGTGAAGGTCAAGGGAGAGAAGACCATCCAGGCCCCGCTGCTTCACCTGGAGCAGGTGTTGATCACCGGTCGCGGGGTGAGCCTGTCGGCCGAGGCCATCCGCGCCTGCTGTCAGGAGGGCATTCCCATTCACTTCGTCTCCGGCTCTGGTAAGCCCTACGCGGGGCTATACGCGGCGGGTCTCACCGGCACGGTGCAGACCCGCCGGGCGCAACTGCTGGCCTACGAGGACGGCCGGGGTCTGGCGTTGGCCAAAGCCTTTGCCAGCGGCAAGATCGAGAACCAGTCTCGACTGCTGAAGTACATGGCCAAATATCGCAAGGAGGCCGACCCGCCGCTGTACAAAGAGCTCCGCCTGGCGGCCCAGGAGGTGCTGGATCACCAGGAGGAGTTGCGGCTGTTGCAAGCCGAGCGGGTGGATGAGGTGCGGCTGCAAATTCTGGCTGCCGAGGGACGAGCCGCCCGGCGCTACTGGGACGCGCTGAAGCTGGTGGTGCCTGAGCGATACGACTGGCCGGGGCGTCGGCGGCGGGGGGCGAAGGATCCCCTCAATGCGGCCCTGAACTACGGCTACGGCATCCTGTACGGCCAGATCGAGCGGGCCGTCATCCTGGCCGGGCTGGATCCGTTCGGCGGGTTCATCCACGCCGACCGGCCAGGGAAGCCCAGCCTGGTGCTGGACTTGATCGAGGAGTTTCGCGCGCCGGTGGTGGACCGCACCGTGCTGGGCCTGGTCAACAAGCGCACCAGCCTGGCGCAGGATGAGAAGGGCCTGCTGACGCTGGAGACGCGGCGCCTGCTGGCCGAGAAGGTGTTGGCCCGATTGGAGACGGCGGAGCGATACGAGCGCAAGCGCCAGCCCTTGCGGGTCATCATCCAGCACCAGGCCCGCCACGTCGCTACCTTCGTGCGGGGAGATCGAGATCGGTACAAGCCCTTTCTGGCCCAGTGGTGAAGCGAAGGGATGAATGACAAAGAGGTTGATTTATATCGAGGAATGAAGTATAATAGGCTGAGGTAGACAGAGATGAAGCCTACTCGAGTGATGGAAGGAAGGACAAGAGATGGTTACAAAAACGATTCGCGCATTGATGTCACAACTGACGGAGCGTCTTGAAGGCCATTCAGAGGTAATCGCCGTGTATCTCTATGGCTCTCATGCCGAAGGCCATGCAAACGCACTCAGCGATATTGACATTGGGGTCCTGATAAAGGATGGTCTGGCGAGAGAGCGTCTATGGGAGATAGAAGGCGCCCTGGCTGCCGATATGGAGCGCGCCTTGCACACAGACAGAGTTGATGTGGTCGTACTCAACTTAGTTCCCTTGCGCATTCGGTATGAAGTCATCACCAGGGGACAAGTTTTGTATTCGGCTGACGATGGAGCGCGCGCTGATTTCGAGTCCTACTCGCTCCGTCGCTACTGGGATTTCAAGAAGTACCTTGAGGAGTACGATAGCTGCTTTCTCACCAGAATCAAGGAGGCCCTGGATGAAACTCAACGTCGCCAGTATCAAGACACGTCTGCAAAAGTTAGAGCAGTACATCGCCGAGTTAAAGAAGCAGCAGAGTCTTACTCTCAAACAGTTTGAGCGAGATTTCACCGTGCAGCTTGCTGTCGAAAGAGCCTTTCAGGCAGCAACGGAATGTTGCACCGACATAGGGAACCACATCATTTCCGTGTATGGACTGGAGAGGCCGGAGGTACAGAGGGATGTCTTTCTTATCCTGGCCAGGATGGGTTACCTAGATGACGAGTATGCCCAGCGGATGAGCGAGATGGTAAGCTTTCGCAACCTCATCGTGCATATTTACTGGAGCATTGATGTGCAGCGATTGTATCGCTACTTGCATGAAGACGTCGCCTTGTTTGAGAAGTTCAGAACTTTTGCGCTTCAGATCATAGAAGCTGAGGAATCAGGCGATTGAAATGTCTATTGGTCTACGACATCCCCAATGATAGGATTCGCACCAGGGTGGCCGACATCTGCCTGGACTACGGCCTGGACCGCATCCAGTACAGCTCCTTTCTGGGAGACTTGGAGAGGACGCATCAGGAGGAGTTGATGATGAAACTGGCCAAACGGCTGGGCAAGCGGCCTGGCAACATCCAGCTCTTCCCCATCTGCGAGACAGATTGGCGGGCACGCAAAGTCATCCTTCTGGAGGCCGAGGCTGATGGCTGAACGTCTGACCTTTGTAGTGACCGACCTGAAGCAGTTCGCCTACTGCCCACGGGTGGTGTACTACGGCTACTGTTTGCCCTTGATCCGGCCCGTTACCTACAAAATGGCGGCTGGCCAGGAGGCTCACGTGGAAGAAAAGGGGCGGGAGCAGCGGCGCAGCTTGCGGGCATACAGGCTGAAAGAAGGGGAGAGAACTTTCGACCTGTGGCTGGAGTCGCAGGAACTTGGCCTGCGCGGCCGGGTGGACATGGCCATCAGA
>CAZGKH010000462.1:0-3672 GCA_964525665.1 uncultured Anaerolineae bacterium
TGTTACGGTGGTACCGAGGGAATAGAGCCCGGGGATCGGATATCGGAGATTGGCATCTTTATGCCGGCGTGTTTCTCCTGGGCCTCGGTCTCAGCGCGAAATTGCTGTTTCTCTGGTTCATCATCGCCCTGGCAGTGAGTTACTATGTCCTTCAGCTCAGCTCGCTTCCTTCGCGGACCTCGTTGACCGACCGCCGGACCATTCTGAAGATACTGACCTTCAACGCAAACGCCAAACAGTTCGTGTTGAGCCTGTTATCTTTCTGCGTGGGAGCAGGAGGGCTTCTGTGGTATAACTTGAATACCCTGGGAACCATCAAGACCCTGGGGAAGAATCTGATCACCACCGACCAGGGAGTGAACAACCTGGATCTGCTGGGAAACCTGCTCACCCAGATAAGGGCATTCCTGGTTCTGATAAAGGGCAGTTGGTTTGGTTTCTATGGCGGATCGTTTGACAATGTTCTCTATCCGACTATACTCTGTGTCTCTGTAGTTGGGCTAGTCTTTTCCTTTCGCCTTTTTGGTCACCAAACCAGAAAGTATAGAGCAAAAGTAGTGTTCTTGCTCTCGATGTCTGCCCTGATATTAGTTCAAAGTAGCTTCACGGTCTCGGGACTGGGGGCCACTCACCTGCTGATTATGCTGCCCTTGCCCCAACTTATCATCGCCGTGTTCATAGATGTTCTCTACCAGGTTGTCACGCCCAAGGTGCTCCCTTCGGCACTGATGGCAGTGGTGGTCTTTGGCCTGACCGCCCAGGACGTGAGGGTGGACCTTCGATATCACCAGGCTCTGCAGAGAAGCGGCGGGACAGGCAGATTCTCCGACGCCATCTATGGACTGGCCGACTATCTACAAGAAAACCACCTTACTTCTCCACTGGCAGTTGACTGGGGGCTTAAGAACAACGTTCAGATTCTCACCAAAGGGGTGGTCAACCCGGTCGAGATCTTTCAATACAGTTGGACTCCAGGCGAGGAGTTTTCTAGAGATCTATCCAGACGCCTCAGTGATCCCTATAACCGATACTTATTCTACGCTGAGGAGTTTGCGATCTTCAAGCGCTACGACGCCTTCGAGAGAATCGTACGTGAGGCGAACAAAGCCATTCAACTGGAGAAAACCTTCTATCAACGAGATGGGACGCCGGTGTACTATCTCTACCGCGTGACAACTCCTGGTCAGGGCTACTCCCTCTGGAGAGAAGCGGAAGAGTACCAGGATGGTCTCGGAAGCAAGGGGGAGGATTCAAAGGGAGGGGCCTCCAAGGGCATGTGCTTGGGAATGGGATGGGGGAAGGAAGCGTCGCATTTCGCTTCATATCGAGTCTACGTCGCCGAGGATGTCCCCGATGCGTCTCTCTACCTAAGATACGCCCACCCGGATGAGAGGGCCAGAAAGCTGAACATATACCTGGATGACGAATTGGTGGGAACTGAGCCGTCGGTTGTCCTGCCCGGCTCAGGGGGATGGGGCTACGAGGAGTCGGAATGGGCCATCATGGGCTTGCCCCTAGGGAGGCTTGATTCAGGCCAGCACTGGATCAGCATTCAGCCCCATGGCGATGATAACGCTATCAACCTGGACGGTTTTTACATCAAAGGGACAGAGTAGGCGATGGATCGCAGAATCCAGTGGATGCGGTTAACGATGGGAGTGTTGCTGATCACGACTTCTCTTGGAGCTGGCTGTGGCCCGCCTGCAGCGCCGTCAGTCACATCCACTCCGTTCGAGCTGGCATCCACCGAAGAGTACGTCTGGCACGAGGGAGAGGCGTTTCTTTCGCGATCCGGCTCCGGCGCTGCCGATTTCAAGATCGCTGCCTCGAACGGCCAGTGCCTGGGCATGAACTGGGGCGATCGCAGAGGCGACTTCGTTGAATACGAGGTAGATCTCCCTGCTGACTTGCCCCAGGCCGCACTGTACTTGCGCTACGCTCGCGAGGGGCGTTGGGCCGCCGAATTGGACGTGTACGCCAGCGGCGTGCTGATAGGTTCCAGCCCCAGCATACGTCTCAAGCCAACTGGTGGATGGGGCTATAAGGCCGATGAATGGACGTATCAGAAGTTGTCTCTGGGATCAATGGAAGCAGGCAAGTACGGGATAAAGCTCGTGTCACTGGTTGATGACGGTGGAGTAAACATTGATGGGTTCTTCATTGCGGCCGAGTTTTTCCGGCCATAGTTGGAGGATGGGGGCTTGATAATTGCGTCTGTATTGAGAACAACGGGCCTGTTTCTGCTGTTGTTCCTGATTCCGGGCTACGTGACCCTTCGGGCTTTGAAGCTGAAGGGGCTTGACCGGGCAGAGGGCTTATTCCTGGCAGTCTTCTCCAGCATCCTTCTTACCTCTTGGTTTGGACTGATACTGGCGGAGCTGGCGCTCTTTTCGCTCTGGTCTCTTTTGCTTCTGCTTCTCATCTATTCAGTGACTATGGTTGTTGTGTTCAGGGTCAGGCCCAGTTGGGGTAAGTTTCCCAGGCCGCGATTGGATATTAGATATTGGCTATTGGTTATTATTGTCGTCGCTGGCCTGCTTCTCTTTCGTCCCTTCGAATCTATTCTCGGCACAACGGACTCTGGCGTCTACCTGGGGATGGGAGTGAACATAGCCAAGACGGGAGCCATCCGAGCCCGCGATCCACTGCTCGCTGATCTGGCTGGCGGCGTTGAGAATGATCTGCTCTACTCCTTTCGATTTCCCTACGGTTCCGAGTTGATGAGATTCTTCGGCGACGGAGTCCGCATCTGGGACATGGAACAGGGAATGCTCTTCTCCCAGCAGAACCATCTATACCAGGTCTGGATCGCCATCTTCTACTCGATCTTCAAGATGCGGGTAGGCATGAATCCCCTTGCCCCTCTGGATTTGCTAGGGATGCTGGGACATTTCGCCAACACGCCGATGTTGCTATACGTCACCCCTCTGTTTGGCCTGTTGGGGGTGATCGGTCTCTATTTTGTAGGGAAAGCTCTGTTCGATGACAGAGTTGGTTTGCTGGCTTCGTTTCTGTTGGCCATCAACATCGCTCAGATATGGTTCTCCAGATGGGCCATGTCCGAGGCCTTGACCCAACTTCTGGTTCTCGGCGCGCTTTATTGCCTTGTCCTGCATATAAAAACAGCCCAACGCGGCTTTGGATTGTTTGCAGGGTTCGGTCTGGGACTGGCGGTGCTTTCGAGGGCGGATGGCGTATTTCTGATCGTTCCGGTGCTGCTCTATTTCGCCTATCTTCGACTCACCAAGAAGTTTCGTTCGGAACACCTGTATTTCTTCGTTCCCTTTGTCGCTCTTCTCCTTCACTGGTTCTTTCACTCGCTGTTTTTCTCGCGAGGGCAGTTCCTGGCCATAGGTAGGGCGCTTCCATACTTCAGTTCCATCGGTCCCCTGGCCGTCGGAGGAGTCGTATTCATCGCTGCCTTGTTGGTCCTCGCCTTTCTCAACTATCGTAGACTCACTAGTGCTCTGGTGCGGCTTTCAGATTTCGGAAAATGGATACGCCCAGCCGTTGTTGTCCTGATCGTTGCGCTGGCTCTCTATGCCTATTTCATCAGACCGACCACCGCTGATCCTCAAATGGTGTATTACCATCCTGCGGGGGGCACGATCAGAACGTACAACGAGGAGAATCTCGTCAGGCTGGGATGGTACGTCACCCCGCTGGGATTGC
>CAZGKH010000463.1:0-3664 GCA_964525665.1 uncultured Anaerolineae bacterium
GCGAGATCAAGACCCCTGAACACAAGTTCGAAGAGGAAAAGCCCATCGGCTTCATAAAGTAGCCGCAACCAAACTCTTCACCACAAAGACACCAAGGCACAAAGAAAAACAGGATGGATTGACATCCCAAAAAACTTCGTGTCTTTGTGTCTTGGTGGTAAGAAAGAGCCTGCGCGATCCACGCAAATGTTGCAGGGTGATATTGCAGATGGAGGGAGGCCCCTTTGGAAAAACTGGACGCCATTACTGAGAAAATCCGTCAGAACTTCGAGGCCAAGAACGCGGCGCGGGACGAGGCGCTGCGGCGCTCGCGGGGGTTGATCCGCTATTGCGCCAACTCTATCCGAGCTACCCACAGGGCCGAGTTTGGGGAGGCCAGCCAACTGCTGGCTACGGCCCACCAGGCGGCCTCTGAGCTGGTGGACTGTGTGGCCGACTACCCGGACCTGTACTACGCCGGCTACACCCAGGATGCCATGAAAGAGTTGGCCGAGGCCAGCATCACCTATGCCTTGATCACCGACGGGCCTCTGCCCGACCCCGATGACCTGAGTGTGGAGTATGCTGCCTATCTCAACGGCCTGGGCGAGGCGGTGGGAGAGCTGCGCCGCTATGTGCTGGATATCATCCGTCGCGGCCAGACCGAGCGGGGCGAGGTAATACTCTCTGCCATGGACGACGTCTATGCCATCCTGGTCACCATAGACTTCCCCGACGCCATCACAAGCAGGCTTCGCCGCACTACTGATATGGTGCGGGGAGTGTTGGAGCGAACGCGAGGCGATTTGACGATGGCCATGCGCCAGGATAAGCTGCAGGAAGCTCTGCGGGCCTTCGAGGAGAGGGTCAGCGCCGATGGCTAGCGAAGCTCCGCCCCGGGCAGGGGAGCTACTCTGCTCACGCCGGACGCTGGTCCGGCGGCCGGCTGGCGGACTAGCATCCGCCGAGAGCTATGAAGATGGCTAAGAAGCCCGGCCAGGTTATTCGAGCCAGCGAGCTAGGCCAGTATGCCTACTGCGCCAGGGCGTGGTGGCTGGGGAGAGTGCTTGGCTACCGTCCAACCAATCTGGAGAGGCTGACGGTTGGCGAAGCAGCCCACGTCCGGCATGGACAAAAGGTGGTAGGCTCTCGTCGCCTGCAGCGCTGGGCGTATGCGTTGCTGGCGCTGGCCTTGCTGGCTGGCGCGTTGTTGCTGGTGTTGGCCCTGCGGAGCTAGGTGGTCCAGACCTCGGAGGTTTTCAGATGCGATTTCGCCAGCAGAGGCACTACCAGAAACCTCCGAGGTCTTCAGTTGACTGATGGGAAAAAGACACCGTGACCGATCCTCGCCTGATTCTACTGGCATGTGCGCTGATCCTGCTCGCGGGAGGCCTGCTTCTGCTCAGACGGGCTGGCCGCCTGCACGAGCAGACAGGATTGCCCCAGGGCCGAGTGATCTACGCCGACACCGGTGCCTGGGATCGCTGTGAGCGGCCTCTCTTCTCTCGCCGCCATCTCCTGACGGGCAAGCCCGATTACCTCGTTGATGACAGAAAGGCCAAGATCCCGGTCGAGGTCAAATCCACCCCCTCTCCGCCCAGCCCCTATCGCTCCCACGTACTTCAACTGGCCGCCTACTGCCTTTTGGTGGAGGAAGAGTATGGGCAGCCCCCGCCCTATGGCATCATCAAATACCGCGACGAAGCCTACGCCATCGAGTACACCGCCCAGTTGCGGGATCAGTTGCTAGGCGTCCTGGTCGAGATGCGCCAAGACCTCGACGCCGACGACGTGTACCCCAGCCACGCTAACCCCAACCGCTGCCGGAGCTGCGGCTATCGAGAGGAATGTGAGGAGAGGTTAGCGTAAAAGAGGGAAATAGGATATAATATCACAAATCTCGAAGTTCAAGGAGGTTTCCATTGGCTCACTACCGTGCACCTCGCGGCACACAAGATATTCTACCTGAGGACCAACTTTACTGGCGTCACATCCGGGAGCGCATCCACAACATCGCTCAACTCTATGGCTATCGCCAACTGGACATTCCCATCTTCGAGGATACCGCGCTCTTCGAGCAAGGCGTGGGCGAGACCACGGACATCGTGGAGAAAGAGATGTACTCATTCCTAGACAAGGGCGGAAATCCCATCACCTTGCGCCCGGAGTTCACAGCCGGGGTGGTACGGGCCTACCTGGAGCACGGCATGCACGTTCGCCCTCAACCGGTCAAGGTTTACTCCATGGGCCCCGTTTTCCGCTACGAGCGCCCCCAGGCCGGGCGCTACCGTCAGCACACCCAGTTCAACGTCGAGGCCATCGGCGAGCAGGATCCGGCGGTGGACCTGGAGATCATGTCCGTGGCCTGGCACCTCTACGAGGACCTGGGCTTCAAGGGATTATCTTTTCAGCTCAATAGCATCGGCTGCCCCAAGTGCCGCCCCGACTTTCTGAAAGTGCTGGTTGAGTACTACCAGGGTCACACAGACCATATCTGCGACGATTGTCGGCGGCGCTTGGAGCGCAACCCCCTTCGCTTGCTGGACTGCAAGACCGCAAGCTGTCAGCCCATCATTGACGCTGCTCCCCATACGGAGGAGTACCTGTGTGAAGAGTGCGCTGAGCACTTTCAGACCTTGCTTGGCTATCTCGATTCCCTGGGCCGGCCCTACACCCTCAGCCATCGGTTGGTACGGGGCCTCGATTACTACACCAAGACCGTCTTCGAGGTGTGGGCCGAGGGCATCGGCGCTCAGAACGCCGTGTGCGGCGGCGGGCGCTACGACGGCCTGGCCGAGGTGCTGGGCGGCCCGCCCACGCCGGGCGTCGGTTTCGCCTCAGGCCTGGAGCGCATCGTCTTGACCATGAAACATCAAGGGGTGCCGGTGCCGACTCTGCCCTCGCCTCAGGTGTTGATCGCCCACCTGGGCGAACAGGCGAAGCTGATCGGGGTGAAACTGGCAGGGGATTTACGGGCGGCCGGCATTGGCGCGCTCATCTCCTTTGGCAAGCGGAGCCTCAAGGCTCAATTGCGGCAGGCCAACCGGCAAGGCGTGGCCTTCGCCCTGATCATTGGGGAGAGGGAAGCTGAAACAAGCCAGGTGGCTGTGCGCGACATGATCCATGGCGAGCAGCACTCTGTGGCCCTGGAAGAGGTGACAGGCTGGCTGAGCCAACGGCTCGGTTGATTCTCCTCCCTCCCGTTCGCCGAAGGCACTTGTCCTGGACGGACAGTACAGGGTCTCCAACCGAGGCGAAATGGGCTCGGTCAGAGACCTTTGCCCATCAGGGGAGAGACCTTCGCCCATCAGGGGGGAGACCTTCGCCCATCAAGGCTAAGCCTCCAACCTCCAGCTTCCATCCTCTAACTTCCAAAACGGAGCATCATCAGTGAAAAAAGCTGGTCTATTACACCATCCCAAACTGCCCGAATCGCTGACCTTGGCCCAGGAAATGGCCCATCATCTGGAGGAAAGAGGCGTTTCCCCCTGGCTGTGCTCGGCCTGGGAAGAGGACGAAATCGCTTGCCAGGTCAGCGGCCTTGACCTCCTGATCACTTTAGGGGGCGATGGCACTATCCTGCGGGCAGCGCGGGTAGCCGCCGAACACTCCGTGCCCATCCTGGGGCTTAACCTGGGTCGGGTGGGCTTTCTGGCCGAGATGGAACGCGGGGAGTGGCCTGAGA
>CAZGKH010000464.1:0-3661 GCA_964525665.1 uncultured Anaerolineae bacterium
TGGAGGCCGGCAACGTGACGCCGCTGGATATGAGCCTGCGGGTGTGGTTCAACGAGGAGATGAAAGAGTCCAACTACATGATCCCGTCAGAGTTAGGCTTCATCGCCGCCGCCATCGCCGCCATGGTTGCCGGCATGAGCATCGCCCGCGAGAGGGAACAGGGCACGCTGGAGCAGTTGATGGTCACCCCCATCCGCCCGCTGGAGTTGGTGCTGGGCAAGATGACAGTGGCCATAGTCCTGGGCTACACCGAGTTCCTGCTGATGCTGGCCATGGTGGTCTGGGGGTTCGACCTGCCGATGCGCGGCTCGCTGCCGCTGCTGATGGCCATCGCTTTCTTCTACATGATCGTGGAATTAGGTTGGGGACTCACCGTCTCCGCCGTATCCAGCACGCAGATGCAGTCTCTACTGATTAGCTTTGCGGTGGTCATGGTAATGATCATCTTTTGCGGTTACGCTTTCCCCGTGGAGACCATGCCGCCGTTAATGCAAGCCATCGCCAACATCTTTCCCCTGAAGCACTGGCTGATCATCTTGCGCAGCATCCTGCTCAAAGGAGCCGGGGTGGAGGTCTTCTGGCCGCAGTTGCTGGCCATCGCCAGCCTGGGGGCGGCGATTTACACGGGGACCGTGCTGCTGCTGCGACGCAAGAAACTGGAATAGCTCTGGAAGTTAGAGATTGGAGGTTAGAAGTTGGAGCACGCTGTCGAGGCGGTGGAGCTGTCCAAGCAATTCGACAGTTTCACAGCCGTAGACCGGGTGAGTTTTACCGTGCGTCGGGGGGAGATCTTCGGCTTCCTGGGCCCCAACGGCGCGGGCAAAACCACCACCATTCGCATGTTGCTGGGCCTCATCACTCCCACGGCCGGCCGAGCCACTGTTCTTGGCTTTGACATTATCCGCCAGGTGGGCGAGATTCAGCAGCGCATCGGCTACATGTCGCAGCGATTCAGTCTGTACGACGACCTGACGGTGGCCGAGAACCTCAACTTTTTCGGCGGCACCTACGGCGTGCGCAGGAAGCGGCTCCAGGAGCGCAAGGCCTACGTTCTGACCATGGCCGGCCTTCACGGGCGCGAGAACGAGCTGGCCGGCAACCTCTCCGGCGGCTGGCGGCAGCGGCTGGCGCTGGGCTGCGCCATCCTCCACGAGCCAGAGATGATCTTTCTGGACGAACCCACCGCCGGGGTGGATCCCATCTCACGCCGCGAGTTCTGGGATTTGCTCTACGCCCTGTCGGACGAGGGGCGCACCATCTTTGTGACCACGCACTACATGGACGAGGCAGAACACTGTCACCGGCTGGCCTTCATCCAGCGCGGTCGCCTGGTGGCCCTGGGGTCGCCGGAGGAGATCAAGCTGGAAAAGATGCGCGGCCAGGTGATGGAGATAGACTGCGCCGTGCCAGAGGTCGCTATGGGCCTGCTGCGGGAGACCGGCCTGTTCGACGAGGTGTCACTATACGGCGCGCTGATCCACGTCGTGGCCGAGGGCGCCGAGGCCCACCGTTCCCGGGTCAAAGCAGTCCTGCAAGAGGCTGGGGTCGAGATACGGAGCGTGGAAATCATCGCCCCATCGCTGGAAGACGTGTTCATCGCCAGCGTGCGAAATTAGATATTGGAGATTAGATATTGGGTATTGGAATATCCAATATGGTGGAGGGAATCAGATGAAAAAGATTACTATTCTTGTGGTTGTCGTAGCTCTCATTGCAGGCGCGGTAGGAGTCGGCTGGGTCTATTTTCGGGTCAACCCGGCCGCTTGGGGTGAGGTCGTCGCCGAGATGCAGGGCGAGACGACCAGCAGCGCAGCCTCACGCCCGGTGAGCCGTCCGGCGCGTAAGGCTGGGGGCTTGCTGGCCTCGGGCACCATTGAGGCCGAGGAGGTGACCATCGCCGCTGAGATGGGCGGGCGCATCGTGGCGCTGCTGGCCGATGAGGGGGACGAGGTTGTGGCTGGCGACGTGCTGGTCAAGTTGGATCAGACGATATTGCTGGCCCAGCGGGAGCAGGCCGAGGCCGCCGTGGCCCAGGCCCAGGCCGCGCTG
This sequence comes from uncultured Anaerolineae bacterium, assembly GCA_964525665.1. GTDB lineage: Bacteria > Chloroflexota > Anaerolineae > VGOG01 > VGOG01 > CAYMKL01. The sequence goes on from CAZGKH010000464.1 coordinate 2,050, forward strand.
GAGGCAGCCCAAGCGCAACTGGCCCTGGCCGAGGCCGGTGCCCGTGACGAGGAGATCGCCATGGCCGAGGGGACAGTAGACAGTGCGCAGGCTGGCCTGGAGGCGGCCCAGGGTCAACAGGCCGCCGCCGAAGCAGAGTTGAAGGTGACGAAGGCGCAACTGTCGGCGGCAAACGTGGCCACGACCAATGCCGAGTTGTTGGTGAAAGCCGCTCAGGCGAACCTCGACGGAGCCGAGGCCCAGGCGTCGGCGGTTGCGGTGGCCCAGACCAATTCCGAGTCACTGGTGACGGCTGCCCAGGCCGGCCTCGACGGAGCCGAGGCCCAACTGTCGGCGGCAGAGGCGGCCGAGACTAATGCCGAGCTGCTGGTAGCGGCTGCTCAGGCGGACCTCGACAGGGCCGAGGCGCAACTGGCTCAGGTGCAAGCGGGGGCTACCAAAGACGACATCGCCATCGCCCAGAGTGTGGTGGATAGCGCGCAGGCCCAGTTGGAACAGTGGCAGGCTGGCCCGGACGAGGAAACGGTGGAGATCGCCAAATTGAACTGGGACCTGGCCCGCAATACACTCTGGCAAGCGCAACTAGAGCGGGATGCAACCAAGGGCACGCCTGGAGTTCCCGGCTACCAAAAGGATCTAGCTGATGCAGCCGTCAGTGCGGCAGAGATCGCGGCTGGCATCGCTCAGTTGCAATACGAGCTGGCGGCCAAAGGTGCGACTGACGAACAAATTCGCGTCGCCCAGGCCGCGGTAAGCCAGGCCCAGGCCCAACTGGACAAAGTCAAAGCCGGCGCTCGTGCCGAGGAAGTGGACATGGCCCAGGCTGGGGTGGATGCTGCCCAGGCGCAATTGGCTCAGGCTGAGGCAGGCATAGATGCAGCAAAGGCCAATGTGGACACGGCCCAGGCCGGGGTGGATGCTGCCCAGGCGCAATTGGCCCAGGCTGAGGCAGGCATAGACGCAGCGAAGGCCAATGTGGACACGGCCCAGGCCGGGGTGGATGCCGCCCAAGTGCAATTGGCCCAGGCCAAGGCAGGCGTGGAGGCAGCGAAAGTCAACGTGGATACGGCGAAGGCTGGTATAGAGGCAACTCAGGCGGCAGTGATCATCGCCCAGGCCGGCACAGACGCGGCCCAGGCCCAACTCGACCAGGCCCAGGCATCTCTCGATCTGCTAAAAGCCGGCGCCCGCAGTGAGCAAATCTTGCTACTGGAGGCCAGCGTCGCCCAGACCGAGGCAGCCGTGGCCGGCGCCGAGGCTGCGCTAAAGGCGCTGGACGCTCAGTTGGAGCGCATGACGCTGGCGGCCCCGGCGGGCGGCATCGTCGTCGAGCGGTTGGTCCATGTTGGCGAACTGGCCTCGCCCGGCGGATCGCTGTTCACCCTGGCCAATCTGGACGAAGTGACGTTGACCGTCTACGTGCCCGAGACCGACCTGGGGCAGGTGTCGCTGGGTCAGACAGTGGAGGTCACGGTGGACGCCTACGGCGACGTCTTCACCGGCCAGGTCTCCCACATCGCATCCCAGGCCGAGTTCACGCCCAAGAATGTGCAGACCCAGGAAGAGCGGGTGCACATGGTCTTCGCCGTCAAGATCCAGTTGGACAACGCCG
>CAZGKH010000465.1:0-3658 GCA_964525665.1 uncultured Anaerolineae bacterium
ACTATGCTCTTCTCGGCCACGATACCTCCGACGATTTCGGCTCTCGCTCGTCAGTTTCTGCGCGATCCGGTGAGCATTGAGATAGATCTGGCCCGTCCTCCTGAGGCGATCCACCAGGCTCTCTACCCGGTACCCAAGCACCTCAAGATTCAACTTCTGGTGGCCATGCTTGAGCAGATGCAAGTCAGTAGCATGCTGGTCTTCACCAGGACCAAGCAAGAAGCCGACGTCGTGACCCGGCAACTGCGCGAGGCAAGGATCGCCGTGGCTTGCATTCACGGGGATTTCAAGCAGCGGGAGCGGATAGCTGCGCTGGAAGGGTTCCGGTCGGGCAAGCACCGAGTGCTGGTCGCCACCAACGTCGCCGCGCGAGGATTGGACGTAGAAGGGATCTCACACGTGGTCAACTACGATGTGCCGGAACACGCCGAGGATTACGTGCATCGTATCGGGCGCACCGCCAGATACGATGCTGATGGCAACGCCATCACGCTCGTCACCCCCGACGACGAGGGACTGATCTATCGGATCGAGTACCTGCTGGGCCGCAAGATCGAGCGCAAGACCCTGGCGGGGTTCGATTACGACGTGCCAACGCCTTCGTGGGCCAAACCCTCAGCCCAGGCCCTGCTGCAACGGGCCGCTCAATCGCAAAGCCTGGCCGACCGCTGGCGATCCATGCGTTAGAGGCAAGGTGGCGCTTCAATGGCTTGGATTTTCCGTCATCAAGGTCATTGATTCCCTGAGTCTGGTGCAGAGAAGCAGGCTCAGAACCATCAGCCCGATGAGCACACCCAGGGAGGGGGTCATCGAGCCTGTTGCCGGGGCCTTGAAGCTGTCCATCCCAAAGATGAAAACGATCCCCGAGATCTGCCCCATGAGCAAAAGCAGGCCGGTTGACGTGCCCTCTGGTGCTGGATAGGCGATTTCAGCCCCATACTGAAATCCGATCGGCCCGGCGCTTAGCAAGAAGAAACCCAGGACAAAGGCCGAGGCGAGCAGTAGCCAGTAGCCCGTGGCATAGGTGATGCCGACAAGTCCCAGGGTCGCGCCAAGCACGGCCGAGACCAGGAATGGAGTTCTCTTGCGATAGCGGTCGGAGAGCGAAGGCAAGACCAGGGCGCCGATAATGCCGCCTATGATCATCAAGCCCCCGATCAGTCCGGCCTGGGTGATCGAGAACCCTCTTGGGCTCACGATGTCTTCGATCCACGTTGTAACCCCATTGAATGTCCCCAAACCCACGAAGAAGACGAGCATTAGGAGCACAAAGTCCCTCTTGCGCAAGATTTGCTTGAGGCCGTCAAAGACCAGGGATCGCTCTTCCTGGCCCGGCGGGCAAGGAGGCGTTGGGGGATGTTCCTTGGCCAACCCGAAAAAGACGACCGCGGCGATCACGGACACAACCCCGTAGGCAACCAGCATGGTGGCGATGCTGGATTGGATCGTAAGGTATGGGGTCAGCGCCATGCCCACCATGATGCCGAGGTACATGGCCAGTGATCCCAGGCCCGCTGCGGTCGCCCGTTCCTGAATTGGGAACCAGCGAGCAGCCACCTTGGTCACGGCGTTGAGGATGAACGGCTGCCCGATGGCGATCCCGATTTGCGAAATCAGCACCAGATCGTAGTTTGGCGCCGCCAGGCCCCGTAGCAAGCCAAAGATGCCCGTCAGCGCGGCGCCGATTCCCACGGCGACACGGATCCCATAGGTATCAATGGCCCACGAGGCGGGGATCGAGACGACGATGTAGACGATCATGAAGCTCATGGACAAGAGACCGATGCTGAGGTCCGAGACCCCATAATACGTGGCGGCGCTGCTGGTGATCGGGGCAAAGGTTATCCATAGGAGCTGGTTGATCGCGACGACGAACATGAACGCAAGAAGCACGATCCATCGGTAACCGTAGACCTTGAAGTTAGTTTGTTCCATCGGACAAGACCTCCTTTGAGTTGATTTGGGACCAGGTTAACGCTTTCGCAGAGCGGCGGGTTCCAGCGTCGCTCTGGTCTTCATACACCTCAAGTATAGCGCAAGACAGTCAATTGGGCAAGAAGACATGTCCCAAGGTTAGCTTTCTTGCCTGTGACCAGGTCGTTCAGTCTTGCGTCGAGTCCGAATTGCGGATGAGCTGCATGTAGAATCTCACTGCCTGCTGGTAGTCTTCAATGGAAATCCGTTCATTGGTTCCATGAACCCTGTCGAGATCCTCTGGACGCACCCACATTGGAGTGAAGCGATAGATGCTGCTAGTCAAGTCCGCATAGTGCCTACTATCTGTCGCCCCGACGACCAGCCCAGGAGCGACTATTACCTTCGGAAACACCTGACGGATGGTGTGTTCGAGGGCGCAGAAACTCAGTGATTCGGTGTCCGACACGAAAGATGGCTCGCCTCCGAATCCTTTCAATGGACTGATCTCCACTCGTGGGTCATCAACGGCCTGGCGGGCGTGCTCGATCACGTCGGTGACGCTGTCGCCAGATAGCAGCCGAAAGTTCACAACTGCCCTGGCCTTTGTTGGCAATATGTTGTCCTTCACTCCCGCCTCAAGCATCGTTGGCGCTGTCGTGGTGCGGACCATGGCGTTGGTTGCGGGTGACGCGGCAAGTTGCCTCTTGACCAATCCGCCAAACAGCCAGAGATTGGCGAACACCATCCTCATGGCGAAGGACATTTCTGGAGCCAGCGCGCCGAACAGTTGCCGTGCCGGCACGTCCATTCTTAATGGCAACTGGTTATGTTCGAGTTTGAGTATGGCTTTGCTGAGGATGCCGATGGCTGTGTGCTTTGGCGGCATTGACGAGTGCCCTCCTTCGCTTTCCACGGTGAGCTCGATGCTTACATAGCCCTTCTCAGCGATTCCCACCATGGCAACGGGCTTGGATACGTTCGGCACGACGCCCTCGGTTATGGCGAGACCTTCGTCAAGCACATACTCAAGCTCAACCCCTCTGGAATGTAGAAGCGCAGCGATTCGGGGTGCTCCTTTCTGTCCACCGATTTCTTCATCGTGGCCAAAGGCAAGATAGACTGTGCGGCGAGGCTGGAACCCTTCTTTCAATAGCACTTCCACAGCCTCAAGGACGCCAAGCACAGCATTCTTGTTGTCCATCGAACCCCGGCCCCAGATGTAGCCTTCGGCAATACGTCCCTCGAAAGGGGGCCAGGCCCAGCCGCTCTCTGCCCCCGACTCAGCTGGCACAACATCTGTGTGACCCATGAGGAGAATCGGCTTCAGCCCTTCCTGTTGCCCCTTCCACGTGTAGATGAAACTATGTTCCTCCACAACCTCCTTGGTCAGCGCGGCGTGAGCCAGTGGAAAGGCTTGTTCAAGATACTGGCGCAGCCCGACGAACTCCTCGCCCCTGAATTGGGCTGGGTCCTGATGCGAAATGGTCTGAAATCGGATTGCCTGCGCCAGGCGCTCAGCCATCTCCTGGCCATCGAGTGGAACGTCAATCGCTGGCCCTGCCTGCACCTGTTTGGACGTAAGGCTCACCGTCCTGAGCAGCACCACAGAAACCAGTAGCACCAGCCCTAGCCCGACGAGCAGTAAAATCCCTTCCATTGAGAACCTCCTCACTCAAAGATGTTTTGGGGTCAACATGGATTCGAGGGGTAAGACCTCCGAGGTTTTGCCGCACGCCAGTGT
>CAZGKH010000466.1:0-3656 GCA_964525665.1 uncultured Anaerolineae bacterium
GATACCAGGATAGGAGAGTTAGATAATGGAGCATAGAAAACATCTACTAACAGCCAGGGAAGCCGCCGAGTATCTGGGCATTAGCCTTGCTACCCTTAGCAGGATGGACAAGTTGGCGCAGTTGGTGCCTTTCCGGACGCCTGGTGGTCACCGTCGTTATAGTCTGACGATGCTAGATGAGTACTTGGAGGAAAGCCGCCAGCATCCTCCCTCGGTGACATCATCGGCAGACCAGAGTTGGTCTGTTGCAGAGGGGACGCTGATGGTTGGCGCCTAAAGCATATACTCCCTGTATCACTGTTCACACAACCGCCAAACCTGAATGGGGAGGGACATGGACGACAAAGCTAGTATTCTAATAGTAGACGACGATGCAGGCATGTGCGAGACCCTTGCTGACATTATGGAGGACAAAGGCTTTAGTGCTTTTGTCGCCCTTGGCGGCTATGAGGCCGTCGAGAAAGTCAAAGAGATGGATTTCGATGTCATCCTCATGGACATCAGGATGCCGGGGATGGATGGTGTGGAGACTTTCAGGCAGATCAAGAGTATTCAGCCCAACACAGCCGTGGTGATGATGACGGCCTACGCTGTCAAGGATCTCATCAAGGATGCTCTGTCCGAGGGAGCGTACGGCGTGCTCTATAAGCCCTTCGAAATGGAAAGGATGATCGGCCTTATTGATGCCATGAAAGAGGGGAGACTTGTACTGGTGGTTGATGATGATCGCGATAGCTGTGAGTTCTTCAAGGACATTCTAGAGACCAGAGGTTACCAGGTAAGCATAGCTTGGAGTGGCGAGGAGGGGATCGAGATGGCACGGCAGAACAACTATGACATGGTCTTCATAGATGCAAATCTCCCGAACATGAATGGCTTGGAGACATATCTGGCCATTAAGGAGATCAACCCCCAGGCAATCATTGTGATGATGGCTGGTTACTCCCAGGAAGCGGATGATTTGTTAGAGGAGCCACTAGGTGGAGATGCTCATACTTACCTCCATAAGCCTTTTGAAATAGAGGAGGTGATTCAACTTGTTGACGGAATCTGTCGCAGAAAGCGTCAGGAAGGAGAACGGGATGCAGGTCACTGAGCCGACTTCGTCTGGGGTGTCGTCTGCCACGGGACAGTTGATAAGACACGTAGGGCACGACATCAGAAACAAGCTGGGGGTAATGAAGAACTCCATCTATTACCTAAACATGAAGCTGGGCCACGGTGATGCGAAGGTGCAAAAGCACCTTCGTATCATGGAGAGGGAGATCGCGAGCGCGAACAGGATGGTTGCCGACCTGATGGATTTCGTCCTGTCGAAGGAGCCTGCACTTGGACAGACCGACGTCAAGACGATTATTGGGGAGGCGCTAACCCAGGCCTCCCTGTCAGATCGTTGGGAAACCGTCATCCACCTGGATGATGGATTACCGTCTCTAAGGGCAGACGTCTTCCAATTGCAACGAGCCTTCACAAATGTGATTCTGAGGATTGTCGAAGGGGCGCCGGCAGGAGGTAAACTCCAAATCAGTGCCCGGGTGCAAGATGGCTTTATGGAATTGGGGTTTGGGGCCGCTGGCTTCGTCGTCCCTGAGGAAAACCTGGCAGGGGCTGCTGCCCCCCTTGCAACGACCGGAGGCACCAGCCTGGGAATGGCTGTGAGCAAGATGCTGGTGGAGGGACATGGAGGCAGTATTGAGGCAAAACGCCTGGCCGGGAGCGGAACGGTTTTTGTGGTGAAGCTGCCGCTGTTAAATGAGTGAAGTAAGGGGGGGCAAGGCATGAACGAGAAAGCAAGCATTTTGATAGTTGACGACGATACCGACATGGGCGAGACGCTGTTAGACATTCTGGAGGATAGAGGGTACAGTGTTGTCATTGCCAATGATGGTTCCAGCGCCGTGGCAGAGGCGGGGAGGCGGCACTTCGACCTGGCCCTCATAGACATCATGATGCCCGGCATGAATGGGGTCGAGACACTGCGGGGGATCAAGAGGGCTGATCCCGCCACCACGACCATGATCATGACCGGTCACAGTGCTCTGGAGGGGCTGGTCTCCGATGCTCTGAAGGCCGGAGTTGATGGCGTTCTGTACAAACCCTTCGAGATAGACGCCATCGTGGAGATGATCGAGAGCAAGTCCGAGACCCGCGCTGGCCCTCCTCTCATGGACCTACGGAAATATCGAGTCCAACCCGAAGCCTTGAACCTGATCCCCGAGGAGACGGCCAGGAAATTCGACGTTATACCTCTTCGTATTGAGGGCAATTCCCTGGTCATAGCCATGAGCCATCCTGAGAACCTGTATACCATTGATGAAATTCAAGCTCGTACCAGAATGCAGGTAAGGCCCTTGCGCGCTGCCTTGATGGACGTGCGGGGGGCCATCAACCTTCACTACCGGATCCTGAGTGAGGTGGAGAATGAAATCGAACAGCTCGCCTCCGCCGACCCCAACCGGGTCCCTGCCGTACGCATTATGGATCTCCTGGTTGCTGGGGCGGTGAAAGACGGCGCTTCGGACATCCACATCGAGCCGCAGCGGGATCGCCTGCGCATCCGCTACCGCATTGATGGCCACTTGCACGACAGGGTGTCCCTGCCATTGAATATCCACGCTCCATTGCTTTCTCGGTTGAAGGTACTGTCCAAAATGGACATTGCTGAACGGAGACGCCCCCAGGACGGTCAGTTCACCGCCTTGATAGATGGCCGGAACGTAAACGTCCGCGCCGCCACAGTCAACACACCGGAGGGGGAGGTGGCCGTGCTGCGCATAATGGAGCAGACTCTATCAGTTATGGGACTCTCCGAACTGGGCTTCCTATCCGATTCCCTCAAGCTCTACAGCGATTTAATTCAGCCTCCCTTCGGCATGGTCCTGATCAGCGGGCCGGCGGGCTCAGGTAAGACGACGACTCTTTATGCTTCCATCGGCCAACTGAATACCGAAGAGCGCAACATCGTGACCATAGAGGATCCCATCGAGTACCATCTCGATAATGTGAAGCAAATCCAGGTCAACCCCCAGGTTGACCTCACCTTCGCCGGCGGCTTGCGAGCCATCATGCGCTTGGATCCGGACGTCATCCTGGTGGGCGAGGTTCGCGATTCGGAGACAGCAAAGGCGGTCACCCAAGCAGCCCTGTCAGGATCATTGGTGCTGTCATCAGTCTATACTAATACTGCTACGGGCGCGCTCTTTCGCCTGATTGACCTGGGTATTGAGCCCTTCCTGGTTAGCTCAGCGGTGATTGGCATTGTCAATCAGCGCTTAGTGCGGCGGGTTTGTCCCCACTGCGCCTCTCTCCGCAAGGCGCCCGAAGAGGAACGATTGATCTACGAGAAGGAGATGGGTGAGGCGCGAACCCAGTTCTACTACGGGGCAGGCTGTAAATTCTGTGTCGATACCGGCTACCTGGGCCGAACCGGCGTTTTCGAAGTGCTCGTGGTGAGTGGTGAGATCAAGCGCTTGTTGATGAGGGGCGCCAGCGGCAGGGAGATGAAGGATCAGGCTGTCAAAGAGGGAATGACGACCCTGCAGCATGCCGGAATGCTGAAAGTGAAAGAGGGCATTACCACACCCCAGGAAGTACTGCGCAACGTCTTCTACTGATTACGTGGAGTGAGCGGAGAGGATGGTATGCTAAGAAACGGA
>CAZGKH010000467.1:0-3645 GCA_964525665.1 uncultured Anaerolineae bacterium
TACCTTTTCGCTCAAATTCAACGGTGATCTCTCTTAGCTCCGTCTTAACTTGACATTCAGGGCAGATGGTTATTAGACCTTTCATCTCTTTTTCCTCCTCCTCGCCTCGTCTCCCCCTCTCCCCATCTTCGCTGGCCGGCTATCCGGCCGATGCCCGAGCAGATACCAGCCTGATAACCACCTGCAGGCCGTCTTTCAGCCAGATACGATTGTCCTCCACCGTCAGTGGACTATCCGGTGGCGCCGTCAGCACCAGGCGGTCATCCTCGACGCGTGCCTGGACCTCCACCGTCTCCTTACGACGCTCAATCGCCGCCCAGGCTTCGAAGAACGTCTCCACCGGCAGTGAGCCGTCCCACCGGCTTGCTTCCTCAATGAAGCGCTCGACAACCGCCTCATACTTGTCCAACGTAGGGGATGCTGTTGCCTGAAGTGGGGCAAGAGTAGGAAGTCCTGGCGCACACAGGAGTCCTTCTTGACAAGGTTCGAGATTACGAGTACAATACGATATAAATGGTTCAATCACCTGGGCCAGGGAGAGGAACTTGGGTGAAAAGAGTTTTGTTGTTCCCTTGGGCGAGAGCGCTTGTGATCGTTACCGCTTGTATTGCGTGACTGAAAGGAGGCGGGTGGCCATCTTTCGGGTTCAATATGAAGCCTTCATTGATGGTGAGTGGCGACCGATCGTGCGCTACGATACAGCGCACGGCTTTCCCCACCGCGACTTGCTCCACCACAACCGGCCGGGGGAGAAGACTGAATACCCAGGCCGTTCCAATGCCGAAGTGCTCACTCTCGGCCAGGAGGATATCAAACGCAACTGGCAAACCTACCGCATGCAATATGAGAAGGAGATGCGCAAATGAATGAGCTTTTTGCCATAAAATATGATGAGTTGTTGACCGAATTTAACCGCTATGTCATGACACACCCCAAGTTTCTGGCCGACATTCCTGACGAAGCTCTCATCGTACTGGTTGACCCGGATGATCCTGAATTCAGCCGTTACAATCTGGAGCGGGTGCGAGCTTATCGGCGCAACGATGACAAACTTGACCGACCTGTAGTCTATGTGGACATTGGCGAGCTGGCGCCGATGTGGTCGCGTCTGGTCAGGCCGCGTATGCTGTCCCGCCTGCCCGACACCCTGGCGGTGGCTTCATGACAGAAGCCTATGCCCATTGGCTGAGGGATCATCCCTGGCCTGGGCCTGCTCCTTGACGTAGCGGGACCAGGGCTGACAAAACTTGCGTTGCTCTTCTCTCCTTTTTCCTCTTCCCCTCTTCCCCGCTGTACCTTCCAGCGCGATCTCCGTTTCCAATGGGTCTCTCCCAGGAGGTGGGATGCTGAATCAAAGACCAGCGCCTATCCCCCACCGGCGATCAGGGGAGGCGGCGGCCTCCAGAGCTTCCCGTCCACTGTGAGAGCGAGCCAGGGGCAGCGTTACCAAAGAAGGTAAACACGAAGAGGGGAGGCCAGGTGAAGCCTGGCCTCCCCTCTTTCGTTGTGGGGATGTCTCTTTGCCGCAGGGATCTAGACTACACTGATCCGCTGGATGGCGGGTCAGAGCTCTTCCACTGTCAGAACTCCGCCGGCCCTGGCGCCGGATCAGTCGCCCAGCCTCTCAGCGGCCCGGTCTCCCGTTTTGACAATGGCGGCTTCTCGCCCCTCAGTTGGCAGGGCCTGGAGGTCCCGCTCCTCTGCCTCTCTTCCTCTTTCGCGCACCCAAATCAGTCCCAGAGCGGCGATGATGCCAATTAGGTCATAGCCGATGTCGGCCAGTTCGAAGCCCCGGCCGGGAGCGAGTTCCTGGTGAATTTCGTCGGAGAGGGCGTAGGCGAGGGCGATCAGTGCAGGGGTGCAGAGGTGGGGAGGTGCTTTCTGAGCATGGGTGCTAGGGTGCGGAGGTGCGGAGGAGAACTCTCCTTGGCTCCCTTGCTCCTCTGCCCCCTTGCTCCCTTGCTCCCATGCCCCCCTGCTCCTCTGCCCCCTGAGGGCGCGGTAGAGCAAGGCGACGAGGCCAGCATATTCGCCGATGTGGGCCAGGCGCTCAACGTCAATACCGTGCCCAGACGAGGGGAGGAACCCCAAAGGCTCGCGGCGGGAGGAGAAGTAGAAGATGCCGGCCATCCACAGGAAGACGGGGGCCCAGCGCTGTATCAGGCGTGAATGTCGAAGCAGATCAATGACGTATGCCAGTGTGTTCCTCCTGTGATTTGCCAGTAGCTATCCGGCTACTCGCTATCTTCCACATGCAGGCGGTCAACCGTTTTATCTAGCGGTCCTGCCGCTCAAGGACCTGAGACAACACGGAGAGCAGGGAACGCAACAGGAAGTAAAACCAGCTACCCAAACGATAGGCGTAGTAAAGGGGCAGCTTTCTCCTGTCGGATAGCTGGTAACGCTCGATCATGTACTCTGCGCTGGGGAAGGCGACGGTAGCTAAGAACTTCACCTTGCACAGGAGGCTATCTCTAGCGATGGCGCTGAGCAGGATGACAGCGTGCTTATCCCTGGCGGTCAAGAGGGCAAAGGCCACCTTTCCCCTGAGGCTCGGCCTCACTGATTCCAGCCTCTCAAGAATCTCCTTATCATTACCCATAAGTGCGGGGGGCGAACAGGACCAGGGGAAAGTGGAGCTTTGGGGCAGCCCTCTCCCCCCTAACCCCCCTCTCCCAACCCTTCGGCTACGCTCAGGACAGGCCCTGGGTGAGGGGGGAACTGGACTCCTCTCCCTTACTTCCCCCCCAGAGCTTGCCCTGAGCAAGGTCGAAGGGTTGGGGGGGACCGAGGGGGGGCGGGGAGGAGCAAGCAATTCTACCGTCCTGGCGAGGGTGACCTGGAGCGCTTTGAGGATCTCGAATTCCGTGGCTTTGGCGAGGATCAGGTCCCAGTCCAGCTCGTCTTCGTAGCATCGAATGACCTGGGCGATGTCGTAGAACCAGAGCAGCCGCTGCCAGCCATGCTTAGCGAGATGGCTCGTCAGGTGAAGCACCTGCGCCTCAGGGGACAGCACCAGCGCGGGGATGTCGGCCACCCTTCGCTCCACAGCCCCACTCCAGAGCCACTCCGTCAGCAGGGTAGCTTGTTGACCACGCGGCCACTCCAAAAGGCGCCAATGGAGGTCTATACCCATGGGATAGGGGGTCTGCCTGGTAAACATCTTGGCTCGCCCAAAACCCTGATCGAATTCCCTAGATCGGTCAGGATAGGAAGCGTACCCCTGTGTGATCAACATCTCCTGTACCCTGGGCAAGTCGGGGACTCTTATCAAGAGGTCAACATCGCCCATGGGCCTCAGAGCGATGTTTGGGTAGACCGTCCCCGCCAGGGCGGCCCCCTTCAAGAGGATGACGGGGATTTTCGATTTTCGATTTTCGATTTCGGATTTCGGATTGAGAGTTGTGGATTGTGGTAGGGCGCTAAGGGCGGTGAGGATGTGGGAGAGCTCGCGGTAAACGAGGAGGTTGCGGGCCATGGTGGCATAGTAAGCCTGGCGCAGATCATCCTGGACGTCGGGGGGGACTCTGGGCAGGGGGGCAGGGGAGCAAGGGAGCCGAAGACTGTTCACCTCTGCGTCTCTGCACCTCCGCACCTCGGCTCCTCTGCTCCTTGAGGGTGTGGTAGAGCAGGGGGGCGACGCCC
>CAZGKH010000468.1:0-3633 GCA_964525665.1 uncultured Anaerolineae bacterium
TCGGTGCCATGCGCGGGCCTGAACTGGTGCGGGTCCTCGCTGCCCAGAACCAGCACGCTCGGCAAGCGGCGATCGCGCACTATGGCCGATACGTCCTCAAGAAAGAGGGCCGGGATCTCAGCGGGGAGGATATGGTGGCTTTCTACGAGGATTGGGTAGAGAAGTACCCCATTGTCTCCATCGAGGACGGCCTGGCCGAGGACGATTGGGAGAACTGGACCTTGCTAGTGGAGCGCATTGGCGACCGCGTGCAGATCGTGGGCGACGACCTGCTGGTGACCAACGTGGAGCGGGTGCAGCGGGCCATCAAGGAGAAGGCGGCCAACTCGCTGCTCTGCAAGGTCAACCAGATCGGGACGTTGACCGAAGCCATTGCCGCCGTGCACCTGGCCCAGCGAGCCGGTTGGACAGTGGTCGTCTCCCACCGCAGCGGCGAGACCGAGGATACGACCATCGCCGATTTGGCCGTGGCCCTGAACGCTGGCCAGATCAAGACCGGCGCTCCGTGTCGCAGCGACCGCGTGGCCAAGTACAACCAGCTCCTGCGCATCGAGGAGGAGTTGGCGGAGATCGGCGTGTACGCGGGGATGGGGGCGTTTTATAATATCAAAAGATAGCGTCGGTTCGGTGTTGTTGGCTGATCGTGCCGAAATATGACAGCGAACCCTTCGACCCTTCGGCTACGCTCAGGACAAGTTTCGAGGATTCACCGAATTCGGCGTCGTGAATTCGGTGAATCCTTTCAATTCGCTGTCATATCCGTAGCCGCTAGTTGCAGATTCACGCCAGTTGTAGTAGAATATGCAAGCTGGTGATCAGGGTCAACATCCTTGACGGCACACTGAAGATCATCGCTCGCAACTACCCTTAGACTACAAGCGAAGCGGCCTCAGGACACAGCCCTTCGACAAGCTCAGGACACAGCGCCGACCTGCTGCGCCCCCCGAAAGTTAGGGGGGAAAGATGGGGGCTGGCCTTATGCTTGGAAAGGCTAAAGGATCGTGCGTGAGCCCTTTCCCTCAGAAGAGTACATCACCATCGTTGACAGCAAGGGACGCGAGAGGGTGCAGCGCGTCGAATACGTCGTCCTCGATGTCCGTGGAGAGAAGGTGTACGTCACGGCCGACGGCTTGGCCTACACCGAGGATTCACTGGAAGCTAAGGATTTCCAGTATCTCGTCGGGGAGCTTGACAGAATCCCAACCATCTTGTCACACCCAGACATCGTCGTCCACGATCACATGAGCCCGGAAGACACGTTGATTTACTATAAACGTGTCCGCATCGTCTCGCTGGCTGTTCACCAACTCATCGCTGTGGTGGTCAAGATTAGGCAGGGTATCAAGTTCTTCTACAACATGCACCCCCAGACAAGTGGGAGGGTCAAAGGGTATCGTGAACGCGTTCCCCCCCAGGTGTGGTACATCGCGCCTGGCAAGAGACGCCACGATTTCGGTCTACGACAAAAGTAACGAATGAGGTGGAGAGGAAACACTATGACAACAAGAAGGCAACTCAGGTTCCTGTTTCAGGAACCAGGAATGCTTGAGGCAGTAGCCTCAGACCCTTCTCAGCCGAGAACGGGCAAGGGTGTTCTGAGCCACGGCTACAGTGACTCGTACATCCCGGACCTGATGGTTGATTACCGACTCGACGCTGCCCGGCCGTTTGCCTGGATCAGCTACAGCTTCGAGAAGACGTATCCAGTGATTATATGGGGCCTGAGACTGCTCATGGCCGACGAGCCATTCGATGTGCCCCAGGCTGGCCTGATGGCCGTACCTCTGCACGAGGCGTTCAGTTGGGCTTATACCCACTTCGTTCTGGAGGACCAGATGCCCATCCTCCAGCCGGAGAGTCTGTCCAAGCCTCGCAGCCTGACCCACCAGGTACTGCGCTACGCCTCTGCTATGGCGTGAGAGGGAGGGTGGTGGTCTATTAGCCCTATACCCTGAAAGGCGGTAGCGGTTTTGCATGCCTGGCCGACAACTGTACGAGACGCCAGCCTTAGGCACTCCATGACAGCCTTGGACTGGCGTTTCTGTTTGCCTGGCTGCAACGATTTGGATCACGGAATCACGGAAGGTACGGAGTCACGGAACTTCCGTGATTCCATGCTCTCCGTGCTTCCGTGTTCCCGCGCTGTCTGGCTGCAGAATCGGGGCGGGGACGCCCCTCCGTAGCAAGGTAAAGTAGTAGTTGCTCTGTTGGGCGAAGGTCTCGCCCTGATTGGTGAAGGTTTGGCTCCGTTGGGCGAGGTCTCCGACCGAAGCCCCCAGCGGCTGCGGTCAGGAGACCTTGCCGAACACATGGAGTCGTCCCCGGCGGCTGCGGTCGGGAGACCTTGCCGAACTTTCGCTGACCTTGCCGAACTTTTGCTGACCTTGCCGAACTTTCGCTGACCTGTTCAGAGAGGAGGTGGATCGCGGAGAAAAACCGAAAAACCAAACGAAACTCACCTGATTCACAATCACACAAATCACAAGGAGGTAGTATCATGCGCATCAAACAAATATCACTCATTGTCGCGTCACTCGTTGTCGCGCTCCTGGCCCTGGGTTCGGCGTTGATGGTTTTGGCCGGGAGTACGGATTCCCCCGGTGAGCCTGGGGATACATACTCGTACACTCTGGAGGACGTCTATGACTGCCTGAACACCGGCGTGGCGGGTACGCCGATCACATTTACGGAACCCATCAGCGGGCCGACAGTGAGTACAGGCCATACGTTGAGTGAGACAATGGCCATAGCCCCGGCTGTGGACGACACCAATGGCGCTGGGCTGCGCGATGTGCAAGCCGGTATGACATATTGGGGGCTGACCAGCAGCGATTGGGGGCTGCAAACGGGCAAAGGCACGGGCGTTCCGATGACCGGACAGACCGGCTGCTGGAGTCAGTCTGGCGATTCAATTGATTGCGCAGGCACGGGACAGGACGGGATATCAATTGGGTCACCTACCGGCAGTTAGTCCTGGAAATCTTGATCGTTTCACAGACAATGGTGATGGCACGGTCACCGACAACCTGACCCGGCTGGTCTGGTTGCAGGATGCGAGCTGCAGTGATCTAGCGGGAACAAATGGGTATGGTGCGGGCAACTGGACGACGGCGTTTTCGGCAGCGAATAGCTTGGCGAGTGGAACGTGTGGGTTAACCGACGGTTCCAGCGCTGGCGACTGGCGGCTGCCCAACTTCAATGAACTGCATAGCTTGGTGGTGGATTCTGGACAGACTAATCCCGCCTTGCCTCCTGGTCATCCATTTACCGACGTCCAGTCGACGGGCTACTACTGGTCGAGTACTACCCTCGCGGCCAGCCCGTCATACGCCTGGGACCTGGGCATGGCCAGCGGCACCGCGCACAACTGGCCTAAGTCGTTCCTCGACTTCGTATGGCCTATTCGCGGCGGACAATGAGATGCTTTGGCGCTTTGATACTTTGGGCGCTTTGACGGGGCACTGTCAGCGGATTCGGGGATCGGATTGAACGGATTCAGACTGAAGCAAGCGGGAGAAATCTCGCCGGATGAGTGATTATCCGGTCGATTCGTTCCGGTAATCCGTTGACAGTGTGCTCCACGCGAAGCGTGCAAAACCTTCTTGCAAAGGAGGAACTGATATGGTAAGAAAA
>CAZGKH010000469.1:0-3619 GCA_964525665.1 uncultured Anaerolineae bacterium
GGATGCAATCACCCATCGGAGACCTCGGAGGTCTAAACTTAACATTGTCCAACTATATCCAAAAGGAGATCGCAAAGATGAAGATGAGAATTCTGTTAGCCACAGTTGTGCTTCTGGGGTTGGTCGTAATCACGGCGGAAACCTCGTACGCCGACGGCATCATTATCCCGGAACCACCACCCCACATCCCTATCACCGAAGTCCCCAACCTGGCTATCAAGTACCATCGAGTAAGGGTGACCATAGAGAACCAGGTGGCTACCACTCGCATAGATCAGGTCTTTGTCAACGAAGAGCGCTACGAGGTGGAGGGCGCCTACATCTTCCCTCTGCCTGAGGAGGCTGCCATCTCGGAGTTCTCTCTATGGGTGGATGGAGAGAAGCTGGAAGGTGAGGTGCTGGACAGGGACCAGGCCCGCCGCATCTACGAGGACATTGTGCGCAGCCGCAAAGACCCCGCTCTACTCGAATACGTGGGCAGGAACGCTTTCCAGGCCCGCATCTTTCCCATTCCCCCCGACGGGGAACGGCGCGTCGAGCTGGAGTACAGCCAGGTGCTCTCGATGGAGGGAGGGCTGGTCAAGTACGTCTATCCCTTGGACACCGAGCGGTTTTCCGCCAGGCCTCTAGAGGAAGTGGCCATCAGCGTTGAGATACACTCCAACGGGCCCATCAAGGCCATCTACTCCGCCAGCCACCCGGTAGCAGTGGACCGTCGCGGGGATTATAACGCCACAGTAGGCTATGAGGAATACGATGTGATTCCCGACCGAGATTTCGAGCTCTACTACACCGTCTCGGGCGAGGATTTTGGACTCAACCTGCTGAGCTACCGCCAGCCCGGCGAGGATGGCTTCTTCCTCCTGCTCATCGCCCCCAAGGTCGAGGTCAAGGAGAGAGAGGTAGTAGCCAAGGACGTCATCATCGTTCTGGACACCTCGGGCAGCATGCGGGGCGAGAAGCTGGGTCAGGCGAAGGATGCGTTAGAGTTCGTGCTGGACAACCTGAACGACGAGGATCGTTTCAATATCATCGCTTTCAGCACGGGTATGCGCCAGTATGCCGCCAGGCTTCAACCGGCCGAGGAGCGAAACGAGGCCCTGTACTTCGTGCGGGAACTGGAAGCCGTGGGCGGCACCGACATCAACCGCGCTTTGTTGGAAGCTCTGGCTCAGGCTGAAGGAGAACGGCCCACTCTCATCATCTTCCTCACCGATGGCCTGGCTACGGAAGGGGTTGTTGACACGGAGCAGATCATCGCCAATGTTGATCAGGAGGCCACGAAGACGGCCAGGGTCTTTACCTTCGGCGTGGGCGATGACGTCAACACCGTCCTGCTGGATACTCTGGCCCAGAGCCACCGCGGGGCCAGCGCCTACGTGCGGCCGGGGCAGTCCATTGAGGAGGAGGTCTCGGCCTTCTACGCCAAAGTCAGCTCACCGCTGCTGGCTGACCTGGATCTCGACTTCGGCGAGGTGCATATTGAGGACACCTACCCGTACCCTTTGCCCGATCTCTTCGCGGGCACTCAACTGGTGCTGGTGGGTCGCTATCGTCAGGGCGGTTTCACCACTATCACCCTTGATGGTGAGGTGAATGACGTCCTCCAGCGTTTTGCCTACCAGGACCTCCACTTCCGGGACGAGGGTGGTGAATCGTTCATACCTCGCCTCTGGGCCACGCGCAAGATCGGCTATCTACTGAGCCAGATCCGGCTACACGGTGAGAGCCGGGAACTGGTTGACGAGATCGTGACCTTGAGCGTGCGCTACGGCATCATCACCCCCTACACGTCCTTCCTGGTGGAGGAAACAGAGAAGGCGCTGACTGAGGCCGGACGTGAGGTCATCGTTGAGAAAGAGGTCCAAATCATGGCCACTCCGGCCCCGGCTTCTGGAGCAGAGGCGGTGAAGAAAAGTGTCGCTCAGGAATCGCTGCGCGGAGCGGACACGGTGAGCGCGCCGACCACGACCGAGGTCAAGCACGTGGGCGACAAGGCTTTCATCCTGCACGAGGGAGTGTGGACCGACACCCTCTACGACTCTGATCGAATGGAGAAGGTCAAAGTAGGTTTCGGCACCGAGGGCTATTTCGATCTCCTGGCAGCGCGGCCGGAGTGGGGCAAGTACTTCGCCCTGGGCCAGCACGTCATCGTCGTCTTGGATGGCCGGGCCTACGAGGTGACTGAAGGAGACTACGAACCTGCCGTGACCCCGGTCGCAAAGCCGACAGAACCATCACCCACCATCCGGGCTCCTGACCCCACGCCCACCGTTCGATCTCCCGAGCCCACCCCCACCACCCTTCGTCAAGCTCAGGACTCAGCAGCCGCTGCTTCGGAGAGCCAGGGGAAGCCGATCTGCCCTGGGGCAGCGTTCAGCGCGGTGCTGCCTCTGCTGGGCCTGGCTTTTGCCTGGCGGAGGCGTTAGACAGTCTTCTTAACCTTTCCTCCGCTGCTCTCATGCTTGAGGTTGGGCAAGGTCTCCTGACCGCAGCCCCTTGCCGCTTCGGTCAGGAGACCCTGTACTGGCCGTACAGGACAGTGCCTTCAGCGAACAGAATGACCCTCCCCCCGCTGCTCCAATACTTCACTGGTAGGGGCAACCGCACGGCTGCCCCTACTCCAAAAACACCCCTCTCAAAATATCTGCCACAATCGTTAGTGACTTGACAGCGAGCTACATTGTGCTAGAATAGCCGCAGTGTTGGAGGGTAAAAGAACCAAACCGCCAACAGGAGGATCACCCCCGGCACGCTCTCAGGGGACTCCCAACAGAGCAAGCGGAGGTAGACCAGATTATCAAACGAGCTAAACACAAATGGTAACTACTCACCTTATGCTCGCAGCGGACCCTAGTCCGCTGCTCCAATGACGATGACCAGCGCTGAAAACTGTGAAACATGCGCTTGGCCAGGGCTACAACGACCGCTGAGGCCGCTGGACTAGGGTCCAGCGTGAGCAGGTGAGTAGTTACCACAAATGGAGCTAAGATGTCTACAAAAAAACTGTTTTTCATAAGCACAGTAATAAGCATAGTTTGTGTGCTCTTCATTTCTGGCCCTGTTTTTGGCGCGCCTTTAGAAAATGTTCCTATAACCATACAGCAACCTGACGGTGAAATACTCCACCTTTTTGCGACTGGAGACGAATTCTACCATTGGGTGCATGATGAGAATGGGTTTACCATCGTAAGGAATCCAAGCACCGGATACGCCGAATATGCCACGTTAGTCAACGGAGCATTGGTCCCATCGGGACACATCGTCGGCAAGGTTGACCCTGCGTCTGTTGGGCTGGAGCCCTATCTTAATATCACGCCAGAGCAAATGGGGCAGATCAGGCTCTCGTTTTTGGCTTCTGCGCCGCCACCACACCCTGCACCAACAAGTGGTACGATCAACAATATTGTCATCTTTATCCGTTTTGCCGGTGAGCCTGAATTCACCGATGCAATTTCCACTTATGACAATATGTTTAATTCTACGGGTGCAGGTGATAATTCGATGATGAATTACTTTCGCGAGGTTTCATACAATGCATTGACGGTTTCCTCAACCTTTTATCCTAGCCCACCCGGCGCCACGGTCGTCTCTTCTCACGACGCTCCACTCTTCACAG
>CAZGKH010000470.1:0-3613 GCA_964525665.1 uncultured Anaerolineae bacterium
GGGTTAATTATACTCAGTTCAGATGATACGAGCAAGTTTCAAAAGTAGGCTATCATCTGTGTGGGGTTAGCTTCAATAAATTCCAGTCAGGCTGCTTCGCTGCTCTCTTCCTGCCGTTCTCGCCCAACCTTCGTGCCAGTTCCTCATCCATTAGAACTTTCACGATAGCCTCGGCGATTTCATCTACGTCTAATGGAGCAACCAACAATCCCGTCACCCCGTCTTCCACTGCCTCCTCGACCCCGCCCCCCCGTCCAGCCACCACTGGCTTACCGCAAGCTCCAGCTTCGAGATAGCTGATCCCGAAGCTCTCCACCTCGCCATGACCAGGTAGTGACCGGCTCGGCATCACGTACACATCACATGCGTAATAGTAGCGGGGCAGATCGGCGCTGTTGTGCTCAACCGCACCCACGAACACCACATGACTCGCAACCCCCAGTTCTCCGGCAAGTGCTTGCAGTTGCAATCGCAATGGCCCGTCCCCAACGATGAGATACCGCGCCTCTGGCACGGCATGGAGGATGGAGGGGAGCGCGCGCAGCACCATGTCAATGCCCTTCTTCTCAACCAATCGAGCCACTGTCAAGATGGTCGGTGCGCCGCCAATTGCATGTCGCACGCGAATTGGTGTTGGGTCAACGTTTGGATGAAAACGCTCGTACTCTATCGGTGGGTGGATCACCCGAATACGCGCGGGATTTTGCCCCAATCGCTCCATCTGCACCTGGGTTGCCATACTATTGGCAATCAGCCAATCAGCCTGAGAGAGTGTCCAGCGCAATACCGCCCTGCCCCCTGGGATTCGCTGCACACGCAGCAAGTCGCTGCCGTGAGACCAGATAATCACGGGCAGACGGTAGATGAGTTTGAGCAACCACGCCGTCAGCCCAAGAGGGAGGGGCTGCCAGCACTCGACAGCATCAAAGCCCCCTTGCTGGAGCAACTGGCGGGCCTGTCCTGAGCCCAGTCGAAGGGCCAGGAGTAAGGGCTGCCACAATTGCCCAATGCGCTTCAGGCCAGGAACATTTCCCAAGAGCGGACGCCAACGGAGAACGGGAAACGGTTGAGCCGCGTCGAATTCAGCGCTACCAGTGTGCCAGGGCGTGAGCACCACTGGTTCATCGCCGGCGCGCAGGCAGCGCTGGTGGGCGAAGCTTTGCATGCCACCTGTGTCGGGCGGGAAGGTCAGAGTGATCAACAACCGTTTCTTCACGGCATACCCCTCGGCGAGGGTGTTGAGGCCAGCCCATTGTATAACCTTGCCAGGCCATCAGCCAGCCGCTCGACGCTGAACTCGCGAAGCGCCACCCGCCGACCTCGCAGGGCCATGCGCTCTCTGGCTTGAGGGTCTCTCAGCAGATTGATGATGGCCTGGGCGAGCGCGCTTGGGTCCCCTGGTGAAACCAGCAGGCCTGTCTCCCTGTCACGGACGATCTCCACCATGCCGCCGACGCGCAATGCGATCACGGGTCTGCGCAAGGCCATCGCTTCGATTATGGGATCACCGAACCCTTCGCGCAAGGAGGGCATGACGAGGAGATCGCTCGCCGCGATGATGACCTCCACATCGTCCCGGTAGCCGGCAAAGATGACGTGATCGCTGAGCCCACACCTTGCCGCCTGCCCTTGCAGGCGGGAGCGCAGGGGACCCTCACCGGCCAGGACAAGGCGTGCTCCCGGCACAGCAGCGATCACCCTTTGAAATGCAGTGAGGAGAAAGCCATGCCCTTTCTCCGGACTCAGTCGTCCAACAGCACACACCAGCAGATGGGCCGGCGTGCAGCCGAACTCCTCTCGTACCCTGGCATCGGCCTGCACTCTATCAAGCGAGAAGGGTGTGGCATCCACGGCGTCATGCAAAGTTAGACCCCGCCGGGTCGGATAGCCGGCTCTGAGCACCTGCCGACGCACGGCCTCAGAAACCGTCACAATTTGGGTGAAGAGGCGCAACGTCACCCCCAGGTCTAACCACTTGTAGATTCGCAATGGGAGGGTGCGATCCGTGTAGCCGCGCACGGAAGCGACGGATGGCACGCCCAGCCGCCAGGCCGGCCAGCCACCGATCAGGTTCCCTTTGTATTCGTGAGTGTGGAGGAGGTCGTACCCGCCTGAGCGGAGATGGTATGTCACTTCCGCCATCACGCCAGATGACCACCGACCTGCATCCAGAATCTGATCCGCCACCGCGCCGCGTTCACGAGCCCGGGCAACCAGCGGATGGATTAGCGAACCTTCGCCCGGTCGTCGGTACAGCACCAATACATTCACTATAATGCCGCGCTCCCGAAGTGGACGGATCAATTGCAGAATCTGTCGCTCAGGACCCCAGAAGCCGGTGCTGGTCCGAAGGTGGAGAACTTTGAGCATGGAGTCAGTCCAGGTAGCCGAGGGCTCGAAGCCGCTCCGCGATGATGGCGTCAGTTTGTTGGTCTATGTGTCTTTCCACCGCTGGCGGAGCCATCGGAGGTGGCCCTTGCCGCACTGGATTGGCGGCCAGATGCTCTGGTGTGAACACCTCAGTCAGAACGCGACCATCCATGTCCTCTGGCACCGGCAGGCCAAGGGCATAGAGGACAGTGGGGGCGACGTCAATGAGGCGCGCGCCGTCCAGAGCTACGCCCTGACGGATTCCTGGGCCGGCTGCCAGGAAGACCCCCGCTGGATGGTGTCGCCCTCCGGATGACTCTGGTGGCAGGGGCTCGATGATGGCCTGGGCGGCCATGCGCTCGCTGGGCAGGTAGGGCCGGTCACGAAGGGAGAACACCACATCTGGCAACTGGGCCACGCGGGGGCCAGTGTAGATTTCCTCCCGGCGGTAGACAGCGCTGACCACCGACTCACCAGTGTCCGGGTCACGCAAGCCCAACAAAGCCGCGATCAGGCTATCGCGCACCTCCTCATGCGGCCCGCCAGGCAGCACGATGCCCGTCGCTTCCCGTCCCGCTAGGTTGACGTAGAGCCCCTGGCCAGTCAGGCCGGTGTAGTAGGCGCGAGTCCTCGACCAATCAACGGCAGGGGCCGCCGACTGGTCCAACTGTCGGCGAAGCGCCTCTCGCTGGCGATTGTCCAGCAGTCTGCCGCGCAGGTTGAGTACATCCAGCGTGCGCCCCGCGGCTTTTATCCCCTCGACGACCCGGCTGCGGAGGGGATGGGGCATGGCATCCCCTTCCAGAGTCAGGAATCCGTGTTCCAGCAAGAAGCGATTGACGTTGAAGCGACGGTGAACGGGGCCAAAACCATGGTCAGACACGACCAACAGAGTCGTCCGCCCATCCAGCATCCCCAGCCTGTGACCCACCACCTCGTCCACGGCCTGGTAACAGCACAGGAGCAATGGGCGCAACCGGCGAGCCTCGTCGTCATCTTGCCTGGGATGGGACTCGTCGAGGACGCGCCAGAAGTGGTGTTGAATGGGATCAAGAGCCTGGACGACGTTGATGAAGAAATCAAAGGGGTGATTTTCCAGAAGACGCAGATGGGCCGCCTCACGCCGCTCCACCCAGTAGAAGACTCGCTTCAGGAAAGCGATTGTCCGGTCCACCGAGGCGGAGGGATCGGCGGCGGAGTCTCCAGCTACTTCCTTTCGCCAATTCTTTGGTTCAGGAGGATG
>CAZGKH010000471.1:0-3607 GCA_964525665.1 uncultured Anaerolineae bacterium
CGCTTCTCGGTCTGGATGCGGTCAATCAGTTGGCGGGCCACGGCGTCGTCGGCCAACTGGTCCAGTTGCACCGGCTCGCCAAACAGCCGCTCAATCAGGCTATCGCCCACCCGCACGCGATAGCTGAGGTTGGGCAGCGTGGGCACCGCTTCGCCAGCCCGCCGCTGGTAGTCCACCATCAAGCTCAGCCACAGCCGCAGCTCGCAGATGCGCACCGCCTCGGACTGGATGTCCACCCCGTACAGGTTGCGCTCAATGAAGCCCCGCTTGAGGTCGTAGTCGTAGTTGCGGCGCAACACTCGCTTCTGACCATACAGCCGCACGTCCAGCAGCTTGGTCAGGGCCACCATTTGGTAGAGCATCCCCACCAGGAACGCGCCCGACCCCACGGCGGGATCAAGCACGCGCGCATCTGCCACCGACTTGAGCAACAGGCGGGCCTCTGGCTCGGTGATCATCTCCCTCAATCCAGCCACCTCTTCGGGCGTCAATTGTTCGGCGGGACCGGTGTCCATCAGTGCTTCGAGCCCGGCTGGATGGAGGCCGCTTTCGGCAGCCAGGTATTCTCTGATGGCCTGGCGGCACATGAAGTGGACGATGACACGGGGGGTGTAGTAGGAGCCAGTGGCCTTGCGGCGATCAGCGCCCCGCTCCAGGCCCAGCACCAGGTTCTCGAAGATCTGGCCCAGCATCTCCGGGTCAATGGCCACCTCCACATCCAGCGGGGTATCCTCGCGCACGGTGAAGTTGTAGCACTCCAACAGGTCGTCGAATACGGAATGGAAGACGCCGTTGCCCACGACGAGCTGATCGGCCAGGGGCGTGTCGGCGGGCACCTCGAACAGGCCACCGTTGAGGAAGGGGACGTCGCCCAGGCTGGGGAAGGCCACGCCCTCATTGGACAGGGCCACGAACAGTGGGAAGAAGAAGAGGAAGACCTTGCTCGGCACAGCCAAACGCGAGATGCGGATGGAGTAGGCGGGCTCCATCTTCCAGCCAGCGGACAGCCTGGTATATTCACGCAGCCAGTTAGCGCCCCACGCTACGCCCCATCAGACCGCGTGATTGCCTTTCTGATACAGTCCACAATCCCCCGCCAGTCTTGCTCGGAACAATGACCAATGGGAGTGGCTGCGGTGGCGGGCAGTGTCGCCAGAAAGGTGCGGAAGGCTGATGGGCGATGCAACCCCGCTTTAGCCCAATCCTTCAGCAGGTAATCGGTGGGCGTCGTTGCTTTCTGAATCTGTGAGGTCATAATGCCCACAATTACGTCAGGACGGTGTTGGTGATACGTGGAACTGGATACCACGATCGCCGGTCGGCGCTTGACGCCCTTCACGCCAGGGAAATCAATCGTCACGACGTCACCCGCTTGTAGAGTGCTCACTGTGTCCGCTCCCCCAGCGATTGGGCCGCGTACGTCAGCGACATTCGCATTAAATCAGCATAGTCCTCCTCGCTCCACATGTCGCTTTCATCCACAATCCACGTCGTGGGACTGCTCATCAGGTCATCCAGCACCAGTTTGACCAGCCGCAGACGCTCAACGACGGGCAGGTTTTTCACGCCTGTTTCGTAAATCTGCCGGGCAACTCCTGTTGCTTGCATTACACACCCTCCTCCAGTAGTCAACCTCATGCGGGAAGACTGCCCACGCGATATGCCACATCGTCAGATTGCACTCCCCCCCCGGCTTGCTCTTCCTCTGTTTGATCTGCATCATCGTCACCCGTTCCACACCATCGTCCACAATTGTAGCACAAACAGGTGCAAAGTCAAAGAAGCGGACGCACTGTACCTTCCACTTCACTGCCCCGCCCTGGCCACCAACCTCTCCCACTCCCAATCCACGTTCTCCTGGATGAACTCGATGTCCTCCTCGGTGAGGTGGCTGAAGCGGCCCTGCAGCTTGAGGTACTCCCGCACCGGTGACTCGCGCTTGGGCCAGACGCTGATGGTCCACTTCTCTCCATTCTCCACTTCGTAGAGGGGGAAGACCTTGCTCTGCACGGCCAAACGCGAGATGCGGATGGAGTGGGCAGGCTCCATCTTCCAGCCGGGCGGACAGGGGGAGAAGATGTGGATGAACTTGGCCCCACGGATTCCCTTGGCTTTCTGGAACTTGCGCACCAGGTCCTCGGGATAGGCGACGGTGGCGGTGGCGGTGTAGGCGATGCGGTGGGCGGCCATGATGGCCACGATGTCCTTCTTGGGCCTATCCTTGGGGTGCTGCACAGGCGTGGTGGTTGTCCAGGCCCCCCAGGGCGTGGCGGAGGAGCGCTGGATGCCAGTGTTCATGTAGGCTTCGTTGTCATAGCAGGTGTAGATGAAGTCCTCGTTCCGCTCCACAGCACCGGAGAGGGCCTGGAGGCCGATGTCGAAGGTGCCGCCGTCGCCAGCCCAGGTCAACACCGTGGTCTCCGTATCCCCCTGGACCTCCAAGCCGGCCTTGACCCCCGCCGCCGCGGAGCCACCCGTCTCGAAAGCGGTGTGGAGAAGGGGGATCTTCACCGAAGAGTAGGGAAAGGCCCCAGCGATAACAGACCAGCAGCAGGCAGGGACGACCAGGATCGTCTCCTCGCCCAAAGCCTTCAACGCCAGGCGCATGGCAAGCGCTCCCCCGCAGCCTGGGCAGGCGTAATGGCCAGAAAGCAGAAGTTCCCTATCGGGTATGGTGTAGCTCATGTCTTCACTCCTCTCCAAATTATCTCCCCCTCAGGCGCGTCGTGCTGGAAGGTGTACTCGGCGATGTCCCGGATTGACGCGGGGGTCACGTCCCTACCGCCCAGGCCAATGATGAAGCCAAAGATAGGCGGCCGATGCGGTCCGTTGTAGAGAGTTGACTTGACCTCCTCGGCAAAGATGCCGCCGTGGCCAAAGGAGATGTTGCGGTCTATGACCGCCACCTTGCGAGCGTCCGCCAGGGCTGCACGGACATCATCGGCAGGGAAGGGACGGAACATGCGCACTTTTAGCAGCCCGATTTTGTGGCCTTCCTCCCGCAGCTCGTCCACCACCACCCTGGCCGTGCTGGTGATGGTGGCAGAGGTCACCAGAACAACCTCAGCATCTTCCAGGCGGTATCTCTCCACCAGGCCATAACTGCGCCCGAAGACCTCCCTGAACTCCTCATCAGCCTGGCGAGCCACCTCCACCGCCTCCTCCATGGCTTTCTGCATCTTGTAGCGTAGCTCCATGTAATAGGGCGGCGCTACCATGGCGCCAAAGGCGTGAGGATCGCCAGGGTCGAGCTTGTATCGAGCATGGTAAGGCGGCAGGTACCTGTCTACCAACTCCTGGTCTGGTATGTCCACGGGCTCCAGGGTGTGGGAGAGGACGAAGGCGTCCAGGACCAACATAGTGGGCAGGAGCACCTGTTCGGCGATTTTGAAAGCCTGGATGACGCTGTCCAACACCTCCTGATTGCTCTCGCAGTAGAACTGCAGCCACCCTGTGTCCCGCTGAGCCAGGCTATCGGTTTGCTCTGTCCAGAGGCACCAACCGGGCCCCATGGCCCGATTGACGTTGGCCATGACGATGGGGAGTCTGGCCCCAGCCGCCCAGTGGAGCATCTCGTGCATCAGGGCCAATCCGTGAGACGAGGTAG
>CAZGKH010000472.1:0-3606 GCA_964525665.1 uncultured Anaerolineae bacterium
TGGTGAGGTTGAAACCCACGTTCGACGACATGGTGATGATGGCCACGCCTTCGTCGACCCGTCGGCCGCCCTGCTGGTCGGGCCAGAGCATCGCCCCATTGAGGTAGTTGAGGAGCCCGTAGCAATTCGGCCCGACCAGGGGCATGTCACCCGAGGCCTCCAGAAGTCGCTCTTCGAGTTCGGATCCCGCCTCGCCCGCCTCGGTAAAGCCAGTGGCATAGCAGACCGCGCCGCCCGCATCCCGCGCTGCGAGATCTCTGACGATGTCAATGGTGAGGTAGCGATTAACACCCACGTACGCAGCATCGGGGCTTCCCGGCAGATCCTCCACCGAGCGGTAGACCGGGCGCCCCAGGATCTCCGTCTTCTTGGGATGGACCGGCCAGATCTCCCCTGTGTATCCCATGCGATCGCTCTGGTGAATCACTTCTTGGGCCTGCGCACCGCCGAAAACGGCAATGGACCGTGGTTTCAAAAGACGCTCAAATGACATGTGTTATCCTCCCGGCGTAAGCCTTGCCCGTCATTAGCCTCCGGCTCGATTCATCGCGATAACCCCGACAGACGCTAACATAGGCTTTCTGTCGCTATCTCCCTTACTCAAAGATCTTGCCCGGATTGAGGATGCCGTTGGGGTCCAGGAGGCGCTTGATGCGCTTCATCACCTCCAGGCTGGCGCCGTGCTCCGCCGCCATGAACCGCCGTTTGCCGATACCCACGCCATGTTCCCCCGTCGCCGTCCCGCCTACAGAGATGGCGTAGTTGACTATTTCATCGTTGATGGCTTTGCCTCGCTCCTGGGCGCTTGGGTCGTCCTTGCGCATCAAGATCTCACAGTGCAGGTTGCCGTCGCCAGCGTGACCAAAGGTATAGACCGGGATGTCATACTCCCGCCCCGCCGCGTAGATTCGCTCCACCGCTTCAGCGTACTTGGAGATGGGTACCACGATGTCGCCCATGCCGAGATTGCAGTCGGTGTGCAGGTACTTGGCGGCATTGTGGGCTTCCCTGCGGCCAGCCCACAGTCGCTCCCGCTCCGCCCGCGACTGACCCATCTGGAAATCCACGCAGCCGCAATCACGGCAGATTACGCCTACGAACTCCGCCTCGGCCTGGGCCCCCTCGGGGGTGCCGTCGAACTCCATCACCAGCATGGGGAGCTCCGGCAGATCCATCCCCTTCCAGCGATTGACCAGCGCGACGATGTGCTCATCCATCCACTCCAGCCCGGCGGGGGTGGGCGCGTAGCGGTTGATTTCGTAGATCGCCTGGGCGGCCTCGGCCGGCGACGGGAAGATGGCCACAGCAGCTACCTTCTCCAGCACCACCCGCAGCCGCAGCGTGATCTCGGCGACAACCCCCAGTGTGCCCTCGGAGCCCACAAAGAGGCGCGTCAGGTCGTAGCCGCTGGCGCTCTTGAGCGCGTGCGAGCCGGTGTGGATGATCTCCCCCGTGGGCAGCACCATCTCTAGCGCCAGCACGTAATCGCGGGTGACGCCGTACTTGACGGCGCCTATGCCGCTGGAGTTGTTGGCCACCATGCCGCCGATGGTGGCCACATCGGAACTGCCGGGAGCAGGCGGGAAGTATAACCCATACCGGCTCAACTGCTTGTTCAGGTTGTCGTAGACGATGCCGGGCTGCACCCGCACTTGCAGGTCGGCCTCGCGCAGTTCCAAGATGCGGTCCAGCCGGTACATGGCCAGTAGGATGCCACCCTGCACCGGGATGGGATTCCCCTCCAGGCTGGAGCCGCCGCTCCACGGAGTGACCGGCACGCAGTGCGCGTTGGCCCATTGCAGGATGCGGCTGATCTCCACCGCGCTCTCGGGCCAGATCACGACGTCGGGCAGGTGCGGCTCGTGGTAGGATTCGTCCTGAGAGTGAGCCTCCCGGTCGGCAGCCGTGACCGACACGCGCTCAGCGTCGTTGATCAGGGCAATCAGTTCATTAACGTACATTCTACTGCTCCATAGCTCATCTAGCCTAATTCACCGCAGAGCAAAGCGGGTCTAGTCATACCTGCCCAGCTCACTAGCCAGTTCCATGAACCAGTCAACTTTATCCGGTGGGGCATCGCCCGGCACTTCGCAGCCGGAGGCCAGAATGAATCCGCTGTCCTGTGGGGCATTATCAATGCAGTGCTGTATAGCCTGCTTCATCTCGTCCCTGCCGTCGCTGAGGAAAAGAAGAGGGGCGACGTTTCCAATGAGCACGGCCTTGCCCCTGGTTGCTTCCACTGCCTTGACGAAATCCGTGGGGCCATCAATACTGACGTTGGTCACCCCGGTATTCACTATGTTCTCAAGGATGGGATTCGCGTTTCCACAGACGTGGAGTCCCACGCCTGTTTTCTTCTCCTTGAAATAGTCAACGATCTGCTTGTGATAGGGGAAGACGAATGTGCGGTACATCTGGGGCGAGATAAGATCGCAGGATGCAGGAGCTTCGGAATACCCAATCCCCACACCCAGGGCACTGATGGCTTCCGTGAACTTTATCGTCGCCTGGGTGCAGAGCCGCATCAGTTCATGAACGTAGCCTGGATCATCGAATGTATCCATGATGAGATTCTCGGCCCCTCGGAGGCCGGCGGCGATTGTCCACGGCCCGGCAATCACCCCCGATACGATAGAGCCGCTGACGGCCTTTTTCACCTCGGCGCAGGCCTCAAGATAGCCGGGCAGGCGCCCATCCGTAGCGGGATCTGGAACCTGGAGGCTGCTCAACTTCCCCTTATCTTCAAGGGCCCTTGTCACGGTGATGGACATGGTGTCTTCGGGAAATCTGAGCTCATTGCCCATGGCCTCAATGTCAATGGACAGATCCCACATCATGAGCACGATATCCGGGTTATAACGCTCATAGGCAGCCAGCTGCGCCTTGGCGAAAACCTGAGGATCCAGCAAGAACTCCCTGACGGACGCGCCTATCAGTTGGGCGTTGCACGAGCCAGTAAAAGGATAGGCTGCCACCCGATCGAGTATGGGGTCTTTGTCCGTGAAGGTCTTTTTGAAGGCCGCAGAGACCCTCTGTCTTCCGGTGAGTGTTTCCGTCATACTTCACCTTCCTCTTCCCAGATTCTCATCTGTTCCTGGTAGGACGGGGGAAATGTCGCTTCAAAATTGAAGTAGCTGGTGATGGGATAGCGTACCCCAGCCTTGTGGGTCTTGGCTAATCCGTCCAGGAGCGAATCCACCTTCGAGGGGGGGAAGATGAAAGCCATTTCGTAGTCCTGAGTCATGCCAAAGACCCGGTCTCCGTTGCCAGGGACGAGATAGCGGCAAGCGTCCTTTTTCATTGCCGTTATGATGGTGGCGCATCCCAGCCTTCCCATGGCCGAAGAGTGAATAGCCCCGCCCTCATTGTACAGCGCCCCCTGAATGAGCCTCATGATCTGGGCCGGATTGCCGTAGAGCATGAACAGATCAGGCTCAAACGCGGTACGGTTCAGGGGGGCTACGATGAGGTGGCTGTATTGCCCATACTCAAAGCGATCAACCAGGTCTTCCTGGCTTTTCCCCAGTTCCTTTGAAGCGGTGAACATGCCTGCCGCCAGATTCCCCTCGTTGAAAAACTCGATGTTCTTGAAGAAACCGAAGGGAG
>CAZGKH010000473.1:0-3605 GCA_964525665.1 uncultured Anaerolineae bacterium
TTTTTCGTGTTAATTCGTGAAACCTGTCCTGAGCTCTATCGAAGGGTTGTCGAAGTGAAGGGTTCGTGGCAGATAGAAAGTACGCTCTGAGAATTCTGCTCGTTATGCAGGAATTGGGTCGATAAGGTATTAATGAGAAGTTGGCCCGTGATTGTTCCAGAATTGGTGAAGGGGGCCTTTAGGTGCTGCATCTAGTAGACAAAGACCATCAATATCACTACATACCGTGGCTGGCGACTTATCTCACCAAAATCACCAGAAATGGAACAAGCATGGCTTACCCACCAGTTTACAGGGGAAAAGGCATGAACGTCAACCTTGCCCTTAAGTCAGACGTGGAACTTCCATCGCGCTTTTCTCCGAGAGGTGAGGAGTTGCTCTCTTCGTGTTTCGCGGCTATGATCCACTGTCTGGAAGCCCGCCGCTGTTACGTGATGCTGTTGGACAAGGAGCGCTGGGAACTGGTAGTGGTCAAGACCAGCTCTAAAGGGACTCACGCCCTGGGAGACAGAATCGCCTTGGGCCAAAGTATCGTGGGTTGGGTGGCTGAGCACAAGCAGCCGCTAGTCTCATCCAGTCATACCATGGACGGACTGGGAGTAGCGATGTGGAAAGACGAATATGCTAACGGTCCCTTTCTCGCTGTTCCCGTCTTGGGCGAAGAAGAGTTTCACGGCGTGCTGATGGCCTGTAACAAGCTGAACGGCGGAACTTTCTTGGAGCACGATTTGGTAACGGCCGAGATGCTGGCCAATCACCTGGCCCTATGCATTGAGGGAGGCTTCCTGTTCCAGAAAGACACTGAGAAGCTCTTTTCCACTACCTAACCTTCTTCTAGGGGAAAACCTTTGTAGTATCGCTCTAGAGCTCATCAGCAAAGAACACGGGGCAACCAATATTCTGGTTGCCCCGTGTTTTCGTTCCGGGAAACTGGGAACCAATTTACCAATCTACCAATCTACCAACCTGTCCGATGATCTGCGGCAGCACCTTGGCTACGTCCTCGCGGATCACCACGTCCGCTTGGCTGTCCAAAGGGGTGGGTTGGTAGTTGACCACGATGCTCTTGGCTCCATGTCGCCTGGCCACAAAGGGTATCTCCGCGGCCGGCACTATTTCCAGCGAGGAGCCTACTACTAGCATAAGGTCGCACCTCTCGGCCTCGCCCCAGGCCTCCAGCAGCACCCACCTGGGCAACTGTTCGCCAATGAGGACAACGTTTGGCTTCAGCAGGCCGCCGCACGAGCAGTAGGGCATTTCGCCTGCCTCAAGGCATTGCTCGATTATATCCTGGATGGGAACGACCTGGCGGCACTTGAGGCAGGTGGCCTGCTGCATATTCCCGTGGAGCTCAAGAACGCGCTTCGAGCCAGCCTTCTGGTGGAGGTCGTCAATGTTTTGGGTGATGACCGCCTTGAGCAAGCCTCTCTCCTCCAGTTTGGCCAATGCTCGGTGCGCAGGATTGGGATCTGCCTTCAGTAATTTCCTGACCAGCGGCCGGGCCCACTCGTAGAAGATCTGGGGCTGCACGCGAAAGGAGAACGATGAGGCTATAAGCAATGGGTTGACCTTCTCCCACAGGCCGGAGCCGGGGCTGCGAAAATCGGGCACGCCCGAGGGAGTGCTGATCCCCGCCCCGGTCAGGGCGACGATGTACTCGGAGTTGGCGATGAGGGCCGCAGCCCTCTCGATTTTCGTTTGAGTGTCCATTCGCTCTCCAAATGACCTATTCTCAGGAGATCACGATTTTGAAGCAGAGCGGTCTCCCATGCCTAATGTCACTACATTTTGTGGAGTATTGCTTTGAGAAAATGGCCGGGTAATGGGACGGTGGTCTGATAAAGATACACTACAACATGAATGATGTAGTTTGGACGGTAAGCAACCTGTTTGGCGATATGAACTGGCACAAACTACAACTTTCAAGTTGTAGTATTGCAATAACAACCACCCTACGGTTACCCGAATGAACTCTCAAAGTCAATCATCCCTGTGCAGCCTAGAAAAGTCAATGCCATTAGGCTCCCATGCCCGCGAACCGGCGGCGTGGGAGCTGCCTCTGCTGGGAATCCGTGATCTACTTAGTCTATAGCTTGAACAACGTGGGCTGGCTTACCTCTATCTGCAATCTCTCTCCGCCGGCAACGCGATGGGCGTATCTCGTCGTCTCAGGCAGGCGGTACTTGGTGCAACAACCGAGGACGTACTCGATGGCCGTAGGCAGGTCTACCTGGTGGCCGATGGAGACATAGAGAGGGTTGACGCTGGTCTTGGTGCGCACCACCGCGCCGATGATCTCGTCGCCATCGTAGAGATGAGTGTAGGAGCCCCTTTCGGAGCCTGGCTCGTGGTGGCTGCCGCAGAGGCGCGATTTGGCGCAGCCGATGGAGGGCCTGTCTATGATCACCCCCAGATGGGTCGCCAGGCCCATGCGACGTGGGTGAGCCAGGCCTTGGGCGTCGAAGATGAACAGATCGGGTTCAGTTTTCAGCTTCTCCAGAGCAGCTAAGACAGCCGGCGCTTCGCGGAAAGCCAGCAAGCCAGGGATGTACGGAAACTCCGCCGGTAGTTCCGCCAGACTGTAATCAGCAGGAGTTAGCTCTGGATAATTGAGCACTACTATAGCGGCCCTGGCCGCCTTGCCTTTGATGGAAACGTCAACGCCAGCCACGGTATTGACCTGGCCGAAAGTCCTCTCCGTGGATACCCTGCTCCGCAATTCCTGCTGTATCCCCTTAGCCTCCGAGCGTGAGACATCCCATCGGTGGGGGGAAACGATTTTCATGGTTTTGTCCTCTCTACCTAGTGCTGGGCGAGGTCTCCAGCCACCGTTGGGCAAGGTCTCTAGCCACCGTTGGGCGAGGTCTCTGACCGAGCCCACTCCGCCTCGGTCGGAGACCTTCGGCGAACAGCAGACCCTCGGCGAACAGCAGACCTTCGGCGAACGGTAGGGCCGTTGCGCTACCGAGTTTAGCACAAAAACCGATTGTTGGCAAGCCGTTTTTGACAGAGGCCGACTTTTGGTGTAATATATAAACGTTTCTTTATCAATAAGAACCTTCTTGCCGTGCTTTCCCCATACCCTCCGTGTCTCTGTGGTTTGAGTGAATGGTCAGTTGGATATGCCCGACGATTTCTTGACCAAATCAAAAGACCTCACGAAATTCTTCAAAGCTCTAAGTGACAGCGCACGCCTGCGCATCGTCGCTCAATTGGCCGCCAACGCTGAACTCAACGTTTCGGAGTTGGTTGAGGCTCTGGAGGTCAGCCAGCCTCTCATCTCGTGGCACCTGCGGCGGCTGGAGAAGGTGGGCCTGGTCATGGTTAGGAGGAAGGGACGCCAGGCATATTGTTCGTTGAATCGCGGGATGCTCCATCAATACCTGCAGGAGTTCGCCGAGGTGCTTGGCGGGGCCGCTCAGCCGATGGGAAACAGATAAACGAAAGAAACCTGCTGAATCATCCTATGCTCACTTATTATCTACATCGTCTGTTAGGCTTGGTTGTGCCCCTCATACCGCCAGGCTTGGCCTATCCGCTGGCAACCAGGTTGGGTGACCTGTTTTACCACCTGGACAAGGCCACGCGAGCCAACATCTACGACA
>CAZGKH010000474.1:0-3596 GCA_964525665.1 uncultured Anaerolineae bacterium
ATCGGGCTCAAGAACCCCGTTTCACGGGGTGGCAGCTCCGTAGCCGTGGCACTTCATGCCACGGCGGGTCTGGCCAGCAATTGTTTCCCCGCAGGCTACCGTCTAACGATTACTCTGACCCCTGGAGGTAACTGATGACATCAGACTGGCTAGCCTTGATCACCTCATACGCCTACGTCTTCGCCGCAATCGGCGTCGGTGAGGGGCTGCGCAAGTGGCGGGGCTACTCCACGGAGTTCACCCGCAAGCTCATCCACATCTCGGTAGGCTTATGGGCCTTCGGCACAGTGCTCCTGTTCGAGCACTGGTACTTCGCTATCATCCCGCCCCTCTCCTTCGTGGTGCTCAACTACATCTCCTATCGCCAAGAACTCTTCAAGTCGGTGGAGACAGGTGAGAAGGGCAACCTGGGCACGGTGTACTTCCCCATCTCCTTCGCCATCATCCTGCGTCTCTTTTGGTCCAGTCCCCATCTGTTGGTAGCCAGCCTGATGCCCATGACCTGGGGAGATGCGTTGGCCGCTATCCTGGGCCGGCGCTACGGCCAGCGAAAGTACAGTGTGCTGGGATCCACCCGCTCCCTGGAAGGCTCGCTGGCCATGTTTCTCTTCAGTTGGCTGTCAACCTTCCTGGCCCTGTTGCTCCTGCCGCCCCTGGGGTGGCAAACGAGTTTGCTCTACTCTCTGGCCCTGGCCGTCTTCGCCACTCTGGTCGAGGCCCTCTCCCCCTGGCACATTGACAACCTGACGGTGCCGCTCCTCTCTGCTGCCTTGCTCTACCTGATAACGTAACTACCTGGACAATGTAACATTGTCCAGCTACCAAGCCTGGCTTGAAAAAAGGGTGGCCAGATTTGCATTTCCAATGAATTCAAGTTATAATACAAATACTGGGATTATCCTGGCTCCAGTGTGAGGTTCGATATGGCTACTGTGAGAACTGCGCCAGCTCTTCCTGTAACGAAATATGTAGAACGTGACCTGGGCCGACTGTCCGACCGCCCTTCTTCTCTGCTCACCCTGGATCAATTCAAGCGGCTGGTCAAGGATGGCATGAAGGCCGACCTTATCAACGGAGTGATGCTCGTGACCACACCTGCTTCCTACACTCACGAACGGTTGTTTGGCTTCCTCATGAACCTTGTCAGCTTCTACGCGGAGGAGAAAAGCTTGGGTATCGTCCTGGGCTCACGCACCCTGGTCGAGGTGGGGCCCAGGAGCGGCTATGAGCCCGATCTGTGCTTCGTGACTCAAGACCGACTGGACATCATCAACGAGACCTCCATCACCGGTCCGCCCGATTTGGTGGTCGAGATCATCTCTCCCAGCACCCGCCGACACGATGCCTATGCTAAGAAAGAGGGCTACGCCCGCCTGGGGGTGCCGGAGTACTGGCTGATTGACCCCGATAACCGTGTCGTGGCTTTCTACCGTTTGACTGAATCGGGCTACGTCGAGGGTCCGGTCGAAGATGGAGTCTACCACTCCCTTGCCGTGCCCGGCTTGTGGTTGCAGCTAGATTGGCTGTGGGATCACCCCAAGGTGGCCGACTGCCTGCGAGAGCTGGGCGTGCTGTGATCTCACCGCTCACGTATCCCCTGTGACACCATCGGCAAAAAAACACTGGAAGGGACTATAGTCCCTTCCAGTGTTTTTGGTTCGACTGAGCTCACCAAAGGATTTTCCAACAGCTCCAGATGATGCTTACTGTTCGATCAAAGCTTCTTCTTTTTTGGTGAAGGTTGCCTCTTCGACCGGAATCCCCTTCTGGGCAAAGGTCAACCCTTTTTTCTCGTCAACATCTATCACCACGGTGTCACCTGACTGGAAGACCCCGTTCAGTAGTTGTATGGACAGAGGGCTCTCCACCCGCCGCTGCAGAGTGCGCTTGAGGGGACGGGCGCCAAACTGGGGATCGTAACCCTCCTTGGCCAACCACTCCTGCGCGACCTCCGTCAACTCTACCGTCAAACCCTGCTCGGCAAGGCGGGCGCTGATCTCCCTCATCTGCAGAGCGACAATCTGCTTTACCTGCTCCAGGCTCAGGGTGTGGAAGATGATGATCTCGTCAATGCGGTTGAGGAACTCAGGACGGAAGGTCTTCTTCAGACTCTTCTGGATTTTCTGATGGGCTTCTTGCTCAGCAGGAGTGTCTGCCTCTCCCGGCCTCAGGAAACCGAGGGCGCCCCCCTTCTGGGCAAACTCTGTGCCGATGTTGGAGGTCATGATGATCACAGTGTTGCGGAAGTCAACGATATGGCCCTGTCCATCGGTCAGTCGCCCGTCCTCCATGACCTGCAGCAAAGCGTTCCAGACGTCGGGATGGGCCTTTTCGATCTCGTCGAAGAGGACGATCTGGTAAGGCCGCCGCCGCACCGCTTCGGTCAGTTGTCCTCCCTCCTCGTAGCCCACGTAGCCAGGGGGCGCGCCGAAGAGGCGGGAGGCGGTGTGTCGCTCCTGGTACTCGCTCATATCTATACGTACCAGGGCCTCCTCGTCGTCGAACATGAACCAGGCCAGCGTCTTGGCCAGCTCGGTTTTGCCTACCCCAGATGGACCCAGGAAAATGAAGCTGCCGATGGGGCGCTTGGGGTCCTTCAGGCCACTTCTCGCCCGGCGGATGGCATCGGAGACGGCGTTTATGGCCTCATCCTGGCCGACGATTCGCTCGTGCAACCTCTCTTCCATTTGCAAGAGCTTTTCGGCCTCAGTTTCCATCAGGCTCTGCACCGGGATTCCCGTCCAACTGGCGACTACCTGGGCGATGTCTCCCTCGTCCACTATCTCATCCAGGTTCATCTCTTGTCGCCAGGCATCGCGTTGGGCGTTGAACTCCGTCTCCAACTGCAAGCGCTCGCTCTTGAAACTGGCCGCCCGCTCGTAGTCCCGCGCTGCCCAGGCAGCCTCCTCCTCGGTGGTCAGCTTCTGGAGTTCAGCCTTCGTAGCCTTGAGTTCTGGCGGCATGCTGTAGATGGCGACGCGCAGTTTCGCCGCCCCCTCGTCTATAAGGTCTACGGCCTTGTCGGGGAGGTGGCGGTCTGTCACGTAGCGCTGGGAGAGCTGGGCGGCTGCCACCAGGGCCTCGTCGGCAAAAGTGACCTTGTGATGGGCTTCGTAGCGGTCGCGAAGTCCCTTTAGCATCTCAAT
This sequence comes from uncultured Anaerolineae bacterium, assembly GCA_964525665.1. Taxonomy (GTDB): domain Bacteria; phylum Chloroflexota; class Anaerolineae; order VGOG01; family VGOG01; genus CAYMKL01. The sequence continues at coordinate 3,147 of CAZGKH010000474.1, forward strand.
GGTCTCCTCGACGGTGGGCTCCTCCACGTAGACGGGAGAGAAGCGCCTCTCCAGGGCAGGATCCCGCTCGATGTACTTGCGGTAGTCGTCCAGGGTGGTGGCTCCCACGCACTGCAGCTCGCCCCGGGCCAGGGCGGGCTTCATCATGCTGGAGGCATCCAGGGCTCCTGCGCCGGCGCCGGCTCCGACCACGTTGTGCAACTCGTCAATGAAGAGGATGATCTCCCCCTCGGCTCGCTGGATCTCTTCGATGGCTGCTTTCAGTCGCTCCTCGAACTCGCCACGGAGGCGAGAGCCAGCCACCATGGCCGCCAAATCCAGGGAGACGACCCGTTTGCCCATCAGTATCTCAGGCACGTCATCGTCGGCGATCTTCTGGGCCAGTCCTTCGACGATGGCCGTCTTCCCCACACCGGCCTCCCCGATGAGCACCGGGTTGTTCTTGGTGCG
>CAZGKH010000475.1:0-3591 GCA_964525665.1 uncultured Anaerolineae bacterium
CGCACTCCCTCATGTAACATGGTTACCGGGGGCTATGATAGCAGGGGCAGGGCAAAACTGGCCGTAGTCCCCGACTCTCCTACGCCCGTCTCGCTGTCCCTAGTGGTGCTCTCCAGCCGGATGTGACCACCGTGCGCCTCGACGAGCGCTTTGGCGATGGAAAGACCCAATCCGCTACCGCCGCGCTCCCGCGAACGGGAACGGTCGGCGCGATAGAAGCGCTCGAAGATGTGGGGAAGGTCAGCGGCGGGGATTCCGTCACCCGTATCGGCGACGCTGATGATGACCCACTCGCCGTCGGGCAGAAGAGGAGGAGCTGGGGTAGGGGAATCAGGGATTGGAGGCTCGGCGAATCCCCCCTCAATCTTTAGTCCATAACCCACAACCGTTATCTTCCCGCCGGTGGGCGTGTACTTGAGGGCATTGTCCAACAGGTTTACTAGTACCTGCTCGACACGGTCTGGATCGACCAAGGCGGCAAGGGGGGTGCTGGGAAGCTCGATGGTGAGATGGAGTCCTTTGGCTACTAGCCGAGGAGTCAGTTTCTCGACGTTGGAGCGGACCACGGTGCGCAAGTCCACCGGCCGGCGACGGAGTGTGAGAGCCTGGGAATCGGCGCGGGAGAGAGTCAGCAGATCGTTAACCAGTCGGATCAGACGGTCGGTCTCGCTTTCGATGGAGGCCAGGAATCGCGCGCGCGCCATCGGATCATCCACCGCACCGTTACGCAGCGTCTCCACCGATCCCTTGACAGCCGTCAGTGGGGTGCGCAGCTCGTGGGAGACGTCGCTCACGAACTGGGCGCGCATCTGCTCCACAGCCCGCAGCCGGTTCCTCATGACGATGAAAGTACGGCTCAACTGCCCAAGTTCGTCCTGCCCTGTGGGGTGCAACGGGTAGTCGAAATCGCCATCGGCCAACTGCCCAGCGGCGGCAGTCAGCGCTCGCACTGGCCTAGCGATGGTGCGGGCCAGCGCCAACCCGACCAGTGCTGAAAGGGGCAAGGCCACGCCCGCCGCCAGCAGCAGTCGCCAGCGCAGGTCCGAAAGCACCGCAGCCACGTCACGCAAAGGCTGGCCCAGGTAGACCACACCAGCTACGCGCCCTTCGTCCAACACAGGCACGGACACGAACAGCCAGTCCTCTCCGTCTGTCGCCTGTTGGTATGTCTGCTGTTCCCCCCGCAGAGCGGTGACCACAGCCGCTTCCCCGCTCAGGTCTCGGCCCTCGTCGTCTCCGTCCGAATCCACCAGCACCACGCCCTGCTCGTCCAACACACGGATTCTGGTTTCCAGTACAGCACTAAGCTCCACCGAAGCCTCGTTCAGGTAAGATAGGGGCGCGCGCGCCAGGTCAGAGGGAAGAGTATTGCTATCTACCTGAACCGAGAGATTGGAGGCCTGTTGCTGCTGCACGGCGTTGTAGGCTGAGGGCAAATCCTGGGGCTGGAGGGCCGCGGTCGCGCCGGGAATCAAAGCCTGGACGACGAGGTGAGCCTGAGCCACCAGGCTCTGCTCCATCGCTGCCAGAAAGTAGCCTCTCGCCATAGAAAGAAGCAGAAAGCTCACCACTGTCATGGCCACGAAAATGACGGCCAGGTGACTGAGGATGAGTTTAACGCGCAAGCTGCGGATCATCTGTAGCCTCCATAAAGCTGTGAACGGCTATTGCGTCCCTCCTCATCGGCAGTTTGGAGTTTCGAGTTTATTCAACTCGAAACCCATAGTTTGTAGCCCACTCCGCGGATGGCGACCAGCAGTTCGGCGGCGGCGGGGTCGGCGGCCCGCAGCTTGGCCCGCAGTCGCTTGACGGCGGTGTCCACGCTCCGCAGGTCGCCGTAGTAGTCGTAGCCCCACACTCGATTCAGGAGTTGTTCGCGGGTCAACACCTGGCCGGCATGGAGCATGAATGTCCGCAGTAACTCGAATTCCAGAGCCGACAGGGAGAGGGTCTTTCCCTGCCAGTGGGCTTCGTGACGGTCAGGGTCCAGGCTCAGGCCGCTGACTCGAAGGCAGCGGCTCATTGTCGTGAGTGTGGGCTGCGTGCGGCGGAGCACCGACTTGACGCGGGCCATCAGCTCCCGCACGCTGAACGGCTTGACCACATAATCGTCGGCTCCCAACTCCAGCCCGACCACACGGTCCACCTCCTCGTCGAGGGCTGTGAGCATGATGATGGGTACGTCCCCCTCCTGGCGCAGGGTGCGGCAGACCTGCAGCCCGTCCACACCGGGGAGCATCAGGTCTAGGATGATCAGGTCCGGCTGCTCTCGACGGGCCAGGGCTAGAGCCTCCACGCCGTCGCGGGCCACCAGCACCCGGTAGTGGGCTTTTTCCAGATTGTAGGTCAGCACGTCCACAATGGACGGCTCGTCGTCTACGACCAGAATAGTAGTACTCACCATCGCTCCTAATTCTATCACGCTTCTGTGGCCGTTCTGTGGCCGGGGCAGGTCGGATTGCGGGCGAAAGTTCAGGCTCCCAAAACAATTGTATCACAGGTTGGCAGTAGGCGCAAGGAGACCAAAGACGTGTTTTCTTGACCGTTGCTGACTTCAGATGTATAATTGCGGGGCTGTTGCATTCTCCGGCACATTACCAAACCGCTCGACGATCATATCCCGTCGCACTCGCGCTCCCTCTTTGGTCTGGCTTTCGCGGAAGAGGGCCAGGGAGGGAACCTCCAACAAGCGCCACAGATTTCCACCTGAGTTCGAGGAAAGCCTGAAACGGGCGTTGAGCTTCGTTGTCAATGCCGAGTGATGCTTGAGAGAAGAACGCTGCACAACCCGCGCATGCAGCCGACGCGGCTGATGCGCCAAAAGCCAGCACCATTGCAAAGGGGAAAGCATTGTACGATATGGACCAGGCCTTCTGGAACGATGCTTACAAGGAAGACCCCAATCATGTGGAGGTCGCCGATCTCGTTCTTGACGAGGAACTAGAGGGACTTCCTGTGGGGACTGCGCTGGATCTCGGTTGCGGTGCTGGCACAAATGCCCTCAAGCTGGCGGAGCTAGGATGGTCGGTCATTGGCATTGATTGGGCGGAACACGCCGTCGAGCTTGCGACAAGATCCGCTCAGGAGAAGGGGCTCAACGCGACGTTCTACGTTGGCGATACCACTACCTGGGAGCCGCCAACCAAGTTTGATCTCGTTATCAGTACCTACGCCCTCCCTGGGGGTGAGGACAGCAAACGAACGCTGCAAACAGCGCTGAAAGCACTGGCTCAGGGTGGAACGCTGTTAGTCGCAGAGTGGGACAAGTCCATGAACGAGGTCTGGAACTTTGCAGAAGACGAGCTAATGTCACCCGAGCAGATAGCTGGGCTTCTCCCGGGCTTGGAGATTGAGAAGGCTGAAGTCAGACGTCTTCAGGACGTTTTTTCAGACGATGATCCGCGTGCGCAAGAAGGCTCGTCCGCAAACGTCGCATTCGTGCGAGCTCGGAAATCGTAGCAGAGAGTGTCGTTATGAGTTTGGATCAAATCTTCCAACACATCAGTCAGGACCCCTTTGCCCGTTTCCTGGGCATCGAGCTGCTGGAGCTCCGCGAGGGGTACAGCCGGGTGGCCATGACCGTGGAGGAGC
>CAZGKH010000476.1:0-3589 GCA_964525665.1 uncultured Anaerolineae bacterium
GGCCAGGGCCACGGCGACCGCTGAGGCCGCTGGACTAGGGTCCAGCGGGAGCAGGTGAGTAGTTACCGGCATTGTTACTTTGGCCCAAACACTACAACGTTCGGCGCCTAATTCACAACGTTTCCAGATAGCGATCAAGCTCCCAATCAGTTACCTGGATGCGGTACGCATCCCACTCCGCCTTTTTGGCCCGCACAAAAGCCTGATAGGCATGCTCCCCTAGCGCCTGCTGCAAGACCTCGTCTTTCTCCAACTCATCAATGGCCTCCTTCAGGGTGCTCGGCAAGGTGGTGATGTCAAGCTCCCGCAATTTAGCATCATCAAAATGGTATACGTTCTCCTCAACTGGAGGAGGCGGCTCCAACTCCCGCTCGAGGCCATCCAAGCCCGCCCAGAGCATGGCGGCGAAGGCCAGATAAGGGTTACAGCTCGGGTCAGGGCAGCGTAGCTCAAGGCGAGTGGACTGCTCCCGGCCCAGGGAGTACCTGGGAATACGGATCAGCGCGGAGCGGTTAATCTGCCCCCAACAGATGTAGACCGGGGCCTCATAGCCGGGCGTTAAGCGCTTGTAGGAATTGACAGTCGGCGCTACGATGGCAGCCAGAGCTCTGGCATGCTTTATCTGCCCAGCCATGAAAGCATAAGCCGTCTTGGAGAGCTTGTACTTATCGTTCGGGTCAAAAAAGGCGTTTTCCCCATCGGACGTATTGTAGATGCTTTGATGGGTGTGCATGCCCGAACCGTTGACGCCGAAGATGGGCTTGGGCATAAAGGTGGCATAGAGGCCGAAGGTCTGCGAGACGGCCTTGACGGTGTAGCGCAGGGTCATGACGTTATCAGCGCTGGTCAAGGCGTCGGCGTAGCGGATGTCAATCTCGTGCTGACCCGTCGCCACCTCGTGATGCTCCATCTCCACTTCCATCCCCAGGCTTTCTAAGGTCACGGCAATATCCCCCCGTACCTGAGAAGCCAGGTCCCGAGGCGAGAAATCGAAATAACCGCCCACATCGTGGGGAACGGGCTTCATCTTTGGTTCAGTATCCATCTTGAACAAGAAGAACTCCAGCTCGGGGCCTACGTTGTAATTATAGCCCCTCTCCTCTGCCGCCCCGATGGCCCGTTTGAGTATGTAGCGCGGGTCGCCTTCAAAAGGCTCGCCATTGGGCCGGTGGACATCGCAGATGATGCGGGCCACCTTTCTGGCCTGGGGTTCCCAGGGAAGGAGACGATAGGTGTTGACATCGGGCATCAAAACCATATCGCTCTCGTAGATGCGGGCGAAACCCTCGACGGAGGAGCCGTCGAACCAGACCCCTTTTTCTAAGACCTCCTCCAGCCGGCCTGCCGGGATGGCCACATTCTTGATGGTGCCCACGATGTCAGTGAACTGCAAACTGACGAACCTCACATTGTCTGCTTTGACTCTCTCCAGAACCTCACGCTTATCTGAGAACATTTTTCCCCCTTTCAAGATTATAGTTTATTTGCCTCGACCTTCTACGATAGGCAAGGCTCTTAAGTGTTGGGCGCATACAGAGAAAGAGGCCCCCTCATTCAATGAGGCGGCCTCGGCTCATTGCTCCCTCTCGCGGCCGAGACCTGGCAGGTTTTGCAGAACCTGTCAGGTCTGGCTTCTTTCAAAGCTCACAGATCGGTATCGGCTCCCTCTTGTGCTGAGAGGCAGCCATCATAGCTCTCACGCGGGCCAAAGCCCGCTGGTCGCACTCGCCGGTATCACCGGACTCGATGGCCACGAGGATGCTATCCAGCTCATCATAGCTGATACCCATCTCCCCCTCGTCCGTCTGCCCCTCCCACAGGCCCGCGCTGGGGGGCTTGACGATGATCTCCTCCGGGATGTCCAGCTCGCGGGCCAACTCCCGCACCTGTCTTTTGAGCAGGCTACCCAGGGGCAGGATGTCAGCACCGCCATCGCCGTACTTGGTGAAGTACCCACAGGCCAATTCACTCCGATTCCCAGTGCCAGCAACGAGATAATTGCGGCTATTGGCGTAGTAGTACAACACGGCCATCCGCAGTCGCGGTTTGAGATTGCCCACGGCCACCCGGTCTCCAGAGGGCAAAGCCTCCAAAAGGCGGTCGAAGACGGGGGTCAAGTCCACGTATTCGGTCTCGATGCCGAATTTGGCAGCCACCCTTCGGGCGTGCTCCTCGCCAGTTGGATCGTTGTGACAAGGCATGATCACACCTAGCACCCCATCGCCCAGGCCCATCTTGGCCAGGACAGCCGTCAGGGACGAGTCAATCCCCCCACTCATCCCCAACACGACGCCCTCAGCTCCTGCTTCCTCGACCCTTTCCCTGATCCAGGTACTGATCCGTTCAGCGATTTGCATCTTCCCCCCACTGCTCACTGATGACTGATTACAGATCACCGCCTACCGATGCCTGTTGCGCCAGGATGATGGCCTCCGCGACCTCTTTCATCGGCTTGCGGGTATTCATGCTCATCTTCTGGATCTTGCGGAAGGCCTCGGACTCGGTCATGCCCTGGCTATCCATCAAGATGCCTTTGGCCCGGTCAACCAACTTCCTGGTCTCCAGGGCCAACTTCAGGTCGCCAACTTCTTTCTCCAGGGACCGGAACTCGGCAAAGCGAGCCACAGCCACCTCGATAGCCGGCGATAAATCGGACTCCCGGAAGGGCTTGACGAGGTAGCCTACCACGCCCGCATCCTTGGCCCGCTCAATGAGCTCCTGTTGGCTATATGCAGTGAGCAGCAGAACAGGGGAGACCCTTTCCTCGGTCAGCACCTTGGCTGCATCAATGCCATCCATGTCTGGCATCTTGATGTCCATGATCACTACATCGGGCCTCAGTTCCCGCGCCAAATTAACCGCGCTACGTCCATCGCCCACCTCGCCGATGACGAGATACCCCAGGTTGGTCAACATCTCCCTGAGATCCATGCGGATAATAGATTCATCGTCAGCGATGATCACTCTCGTTCGCTCCACGCTGCTTCACCTCCCAGTGTTTGTTTGGGGAAGGTAACAATGGCCGACACCCCATCCCCTTCCCTCAGTTCGAATTGTCCTTTGAGATCATCCTGGACCAAGGTCTGGACTATCTGCAAGCCCAGAGTGTCGGCCTGATCCAAGCTGAAATCCTCTGGCAACCCCTGCCCGTCGTCCGCCACAGCGATGACTACGCCATCGCCATCTTCCCGCAGATTGACTGAGATGGTGCCGCCGGGCTTGCGCTCGTATCCGTGCTCCACCGCGTTCTGCACAAGCTCGTTGACGATCAGGGCACAGGTTGTCGCTTGTTGAGCAGGCAGGTAAATGCCAGGCCCCGTTAAGGTCAAGCGAATCGGCTTATCCGGCTGTAGAATCCCTTGCCGTGTGTGGTTCACCACGCGCTGGCACACGTCCGTGATGTTGATGACCTTCACTTCTTGCTGCGCGAAGAACTCGTGCACCACGGCCACGCTGAGAATACGCGCTACGCCATCATTCAGAGCGCGCCTAACCTCCTCAGACTCGCTGCGCCTGCCCTGCATACGTAACAAGGAGGCGATGATCTGCAGGTTGTTCTTCACCCGGTGATGAATCTCTTGGATCATGG
>CAZGKH010000477.1:0-3587 GCA_964525665.1 uncultured Anaerolineae bacterium
TGATTCCGCCTTTGAGGATAACGATGGGCTTCCCCCTGGCGATCTCCCTCGCCATCCTCAGGAAGCGGCGGCCGTCGCTCAGGCCCTCGATGTACATGGCCACAACTCTGGTCTGTGCGTCCCCCGCCAGATACTCCAGGATGTCGGCGTCGTCCACGTCGGCCTTGTTGCCCAGGCCGGCCACCTTGCTGACGCCGAAGTGCTGGGAGGTAAGGATGTGCTCGAACAACACCCCCAGGAAGAGGCCGGTCTGGGCGATGAAGGCCACGTTCCCGGAGGGCAGTCTGTCTATGGGAAGGAAAGAAGAGGTGAAGCGATTCTCACCGTTAAGGATGCCAGTGGTGTTCGGTCCGACCACCCGGATGCCGACCTGGCGGGCAATGGCCATCACCTCGTCCTCCAACTGTCTCCCCTCCTCGCTCCCCTCTGAGAAGCCAGAGCTGATGATGATGACCGCCTTGACCCCCTTCCTGGCGCAATCTCGCATCACGTCCACCGCGATCCTGGCAGGAGTGGCGATGATGGCCGTGTCAACCTGGTGGGGGATACGGTCAACGGCGGGATACGTCTTGAGGCCCAAAATCTCCCCCGCCTTCGGGTTGACGGGGTAGACCTCCCCCTCGTATCCCAGCCTCAACAGGTTATCCACGATATTGAAGCCCGCCTTGTTGGGAGTGGCGCTGGCTCCGATGACGGCCACGCTTCGCGGCTCGAACACCGCGGTGAGGTCTGCTTGAGACGCGGCATCGAACCTCCCCCCTAATGTTGGGGGGGACTGAGGGGGGGCGACGACCTGCCCCGTGGCCTCCTCCTCCAAGATGATCCTGGCGTCAACCACCATGCTCCCATCAGAGTAGGCGAAAACGGGGTTCAGGTCTACCTCTTTGATGTCCGGGCAGGTCGTCACCAGGCCGGAGACCTTCAGCAAGATATCCCTCAGGCTGGCGACATCGGCCGACCGTCCTCGGCCCTCCAATTCGCCGACTCGCCAACTCGCTGATTCGCTGATTCGCTGATTCGCTCTGTGGCCCTGGAGAAGCTGATAGCCCTTGATCTCCTCCATCATCTCCTGGGCGTCGCCCTCGGTCACGGGGATGACCCTGAAGGCAACGTCGCGCAGCACCTCCACGAACACGCCGCCTAGCCCGAACATCAAAACGGGGCCAAAGGTCGCGTCCCGCGTCGCGCCGACGATCACCTCTAGTCCTGGCTTAGCCATCTCCTGCACGCTTACGCCGATGACACGGCGATCTTTGAACCTGGCAGCGAGCTCGTTGTAGCCTTCCCTCACCTCCCCCCTGCCTACGTTAAGCTTAACCCCGCCGGCGTCCGACTTGTGGATGATCTCCGGCGACAGGATTTTCAAGACGACGGGGTATCCTATCGCCTCGCTCAATCTGACGGCTTCCTCCTCGGATTTGGCAACCAGACAACTTGTGGTGGGCACGCCGATGTCTCTCAGGATGGCTTTGCACTCGTGCTCCAATAGGTAAACCCTGTCTTCCCGGCGTGCGCCGGCTATTATCTTTTCGATCGAGTCGCCCAATGACGCCTCCTCAAAATCCGTAGATTCGTAACCACGAATGTACGAATCTACGAGCCTACGAAGTAAGCGTTCAGGTGCCAGGCACTTTCATCGGCTGTTTAGGGTCAACAGCGTCTCCAGGCCAGGCACGCTAGCTCAATCAGGCAGGTATTCGCAAGTGCCTGGCACCTTGTCGGCTTCTCCCAGCACCCGCCTGAACGCTTACTCTACGAATTTACGAATCTTCGGCCAGGACGAAGTAGACGTCCGTGGGCTTGAACTTGGACAGGCGCAGGTACTTGGCCTTGACCTTCTTGCCGATCCAGTCGGTGGTGGCATCGTAGGGGTCAACGCCCAGGAGACGGCCCAGGAACAGGGTGTCGGCTCCTTCGAACTCGACCTGAATGAGCACGAAGGGACACTCTGGCAGGAACTCCTCGCCACCGAAGTGGCAGACGGTGAAGGCGTGGATGATCCCCTCGTCGGGGAGACGCACCCACTCGGTCTCCTGGCCGCTGTACATGCAATGGCCACGGGGAGTAGCGTAAGTGTAACCCGTCTCCGGCTCACGACAGCCCAGGAAGACCTTGTTGGCCAACCCGGCAAAGAAGGGGGAATCCTGCCCATAGGAATGCAGGTAGGTGATGCTGTAGGGTTGCTCAATCAAAATGGGTTCCATCTGCTTGAGCAGGGCCAGCGTTTCCTCGTTCAGTTCTCGTGGGAAGGGAACGTTGTGGAGTATGTAGCCGCCCAGGGTCTCTGCTCTTTTGCTGACGATCTTTTTTTGGTCAGACATTGTTCGCTCCTCATTCTCTCTCCAGGATGCTGACGGTGACGTAGGTGCCCGTTCCCGCGTGGCTGTGGATGGCGCCGCGCCTGGCATCGGGTACCTGCAAGGTGGGATCGCCAAAGTGCTTGTTGATGGCGCCCTGCAACTGCCAGATGGCGAAGACGGCCTGCATCAGGCCGGTTGCTCCCACGGGATGGCCGCAGGCGATAAGCCCTCCCGAAGGGTTGACCGGGCAAACCGACTCCTCTGGCAGGTTCAGGCCATAATCTATGCCGGGCATGAAAGCCTTCCCGCTGACGGCGAACTTGCCGCCCTCACCGTAGCGGCACAGGCCCATGTCCTCGTAGGTCTGGATCTCGCTGGAAGTGTAGGCATCGTGCAGCTCAATGAAGTCAATCTCCTTCAGCGGGTCGGTGAGGCCGGCGTTCTGGTAAGCCTCTCTGGAGCCCATGCGGCCAGCGCGGAATGAGTGGATACCGGGATAGCGGAAGCCTCTGTCCCATAGCTCTTTGTAATAGGCTCTGGAATCATCGTTCATCTCGTTGGGCAGGGCGTTGTAGCGATAGAAGTCCTCGTAGGACTGATGAGGACGATCGGCCATACGCATGGCATCCGTCCCCCGCCCGATGCCGGCCACCTTGACAAGCGGCCGCGCGATGGTGGCGCCAGCTTTCTCCAGCTTGGCCAGACCTTCTTCGCTGCACAGGATGGTGCAGGCTGCGCCGTCGCTCATCACGCAGATGTCCAACCGGGTCAGTGGCCACGCCACCATGGGCGCGTTGCGCACGTCCTGGATGGTGTAACGATTCCGCTTCTGGGCGTAGGGGTTGTAATAGGCGTTGATGTGGTTCTTGACAGAAACGTGGGCCAGTTGCTCCACAGTGGTTCCGAACTCGGCCATGTGGCGGGTGACCATCATGGCGTAATAGCCGGAGTAGAAGCCTCCCACCGGGTAGTCGAAGCTCACGTCCGAAGCCAGGGCGATGAACTCGTTCCCCTTCCAGGTCTCGACGTGGGACATCGTTTCAAAGCCGTAACACAGGCAGACGTCCATGTAGCCCGAAGCGATAGCTTTCCAGCCTTCCTGGAAACAGATGCCGCCCGTGGCCCCGCCCCCCTCCACGCGGTGGGATGGCTTGGGACATAGGCCCAGGTAGTCCTGGATCATGATGCCGGCCATCAGTTGGCGGGCGAAGTGGTCCGAAAAATAAGAGGCCACCGTGCCATCTACCGCCTCGAAGAACTGGGGATGTTCCAGCCCGATGTCGGCGA
>CAZGKH010000478.1:0-3580 GCA_964525665.1 uncultured Anaerolineae bacterium
CTGGAGTCTGCGTGGACCTCTCCCACGCTCTCAGTACCGGCTTGAATGGCGTCGGCTCCGTAGAGTCGCAGGAACTCATCGGCTCGCTTCACCCCAAAGTGCCGGGACACGAAGATGTCTAGCAACCGCTTGTAGGGCTTCGCCGCCTCGTCGAACTGGCGGAACAGTCGCTCGCTCTCCTCCACCTCAGTGAATGTGGCATCGGAGAGGAGACTGATACCGCGCATGATCTCCGCGGCCCGCAGGAGGCCGGCGAAAGGTCCACCCCAGAGCTCCCCTTGATATGCAGTCACCGCCTCACGCACTTTCTCACCTCGACCTTCTGCAAGCACGCGGGACTCTCTACTCACTCTTTGGGCCTGCTCCGTAGTGCGTAGAGCTCGATCTACAGCGCGAGCTGTGGCCCCGATAAGGGAGTTGCCACAGCGCAGGTGATGATCCAGGAAACTGAGCGGCGCGCCAATGGTAAAGGAGTGCAGCCAGAGGCTCACCTTCGCCAACTCCACTGCCATTGGGTTCAGATCCACCCCGTAGATGCATCGTTTCATCACCACCCGCTGGAGGAGCTGAGTGTCGTCCAACCGCGCCGGGTCTATAGGGATGCCCTGACTCTGAAGGTTGGCGACAATCTGCCGGCGGATGCGGCCCAGCATCGTCAGGACGGGGTTGTGGTCGGGGTACTCGTTCAGAATCTTGATCAGACCGTCGGTCAGGAAGTCCACCGCCTCCACCAGGAAATGGCCGCTGCCCATTGCCGGGTCGCAGACCTTGATGTCGAGCAGCGTCTCCCGCGCCTGATGCTCCAACCGGTCGAGTTTTTGGCGGAGGGTGGGGATGCTGGCGCTGCGGCGGCCGTCCGACAGTTTGCGGCGCACCTCGGCGATCTGCTCCATCAATGCGTCAAAGCGCTGGGCGCGTTCCTCCAGAATCGGCCCCACGGTGTGGCAGACAATGTACTTGACGATGTAGTCGGGGGTGTAATAGGAGCCGGTGGCCTTCCGCTCCCCCTTGTCGGTCTCCAGGTGGACTTTGCCGCTGGCAGCGTCATCCACAGCAAGCCGATTCTCCAGTAGCCCTTCGTAGATTGCCCCCAGGTGGCGCACGCCGATGTAGCCGTAGTCCACCGGCTCTCCGTCGGCGCGGTAGAGCAGGTCCAAGGCCGGAGCCAAGAAGGCGTCCGACACTCTGTGCCGGGTGAGGAACCAGTTGGCCGCGTGTTTCTCCCGGTCGGCGGGGTCGTCAAGGTTGAGGTGGAAGAGACCTCCATTGTAGCGAGGCAGCCCCAAGCCGGGATCGCCCTGGTCAATCAAGTGGAAGAGGTTGAGGAGGTGGTCATAGAGAGCGGTGGAGGTGTGACCCAGAGGCTCGGCTAGACGCATCCGGCCTGCCACCTCCTGGGCCATCCGGGTCAGGCTCTGCGCTCGGTACCCGGGGTTGCCGACTGGGAGCAGGTCGCGGGCCTCGGCGTAGAGCAGAAAGAGCATCTTGTAGAGCAGGGAGAGGGTGGCCTCATAGACGGCACGGCGGACTTCTTCGCTGATCACATCCTCACTGTGCGTGGCGCGGTAGGCGATAAAGCCGCCGGCCAAGTAAGGAAACACCTTCTCAAAAACCCGGTCCTTGAGCCGGTCGCCCACCATTCGGGCGTAGGTGGCGCTCCCCTCCCGCACTCGGTCAAGGAAGGTATTGCCCTGGGCGTCTTTGATGAAAGCATCGCGGCGGAAAAAGAGCCAGAAATACTTGAACCGCTCCAGGTCGCCCGATTCCAGCGCCTCCACCAGGTCCACTTCGTGGAACTCGGTAGCGGTGGAGGAAGCCTGGCGGTAGTGTAGCCGCCAGAGCCGCCCGTTGGTCAGGATACCCCAGTCCACGCCGGTGCCGATGAGGTAGTTGACAATCTGGAACAAGGGGTTGGTGTTGCGAAACGTGTCCCGTGCATCATCCCGGAGTGTCCCACTCAAGGGGCGCTCCCAATACTTGGCATCGGCGATGGCCAAAGCGCGGGCGTAGAAGGCCACTGGCTCTTCGCGCTGAAACGGATACGCCTCGGACTTGGTGTCCTCGTCGGCAAAGAGAGCGTAGTCGGGACGCTGGACTCGTCCGGCGCGGCGGGTGGGAGTCTGGACAATGTAGGTGAAGCCTAGAATCTCCAGCGCCGGCCGGATAAATTCATCCTCGATCTGGGCCTCGTTTAGGGTAGGCAAGATGTCCCGCTTGGCTTCGTACAGCGCCCACAACGCAGCCAGTGGCTCGCCCACATCCTCGCCCCACTCCGGGTGATCGGGCAGTCGGTGGCGCAGGTAATGATCGGAGAACAGCAACTTGGCCCCACCGCCACGGGGTCTGGGAACAGGCGGCGGACTGGATGGAGGAGGCTGGATTTGCTGACTGGTTGAAGAATAGGGATCTAACATTGGTTCCCCTTTGCATCAAAACAATGCCACTTGTCCAGGCTTCTCCTCGTAGGGGATGCTCAGGTGCTCGTAGGCGCGGCGGGTGGCCACTCGGCCGCGGGGGGTGCGGTTCAAGAAGCCCAACTGCAACAGATACGGCTCGACGACGTCCATGATGGTGTCGGATTCCTCGGAGAGGGCGGCGGCGATGGTCTCCAGACCCACGGGGCCGCCCTCGAATTTCTCGATGATGGTCGCGAGCACCCGGCGGTCTATGTCGTCCAGGCCCAGTTCGTCTACTTCCAGCATGGCCAGAGCCTTCCTGGCCACCGCCTCTGTGATGCGTCCATCAGCCCGCACCTGGGCATAGTCGCGCACCCGCTTGAGCAGCCGGTTGGCCACGCGAGGCGTGCCCCTGGCACGGCGGGCGACTTCTCTCACTCCAGCTTCGTCTATCCCCCCCCCCAAAATCCCCGCTGAACGACGCACGATGGCTTCCATGGCTGCTTGGTCGTAGAAGTCCACTCGATACACCACGCCGAAGCGAGCTCTAAGGGGTGAGGTGATAAGGGCGAGCCTGGTGGTGGCCCCGATGATGGTGAAATGAGGCAGCTTAAGGCGAAGGCTGCGCGCGCTGGGGCCCTTGCCGATGATGATGTCCAGAGCAAAATCCTCCATGGCCGGATAGAGCGTCTCTTCGATGGCCCGGCCCAGGCGATGCACCTCATCAATGAAGAGCACATCGCCTTTGCGCAAGTTGGTGAGGATGGCTGCCAGGTCTCCAGCGCGCTCAATGGCTGGGCCAGCAGTGATCTTGATGTTGACGCCCATCTCGGTGGCTATGCAGTGCGCCAGTGTGGTTTTGCCCAGCCCCGGTGGCCCATAGAGGAGAACGTGGTCCAGAGCCTCACGCCGGCCTCTGGCCGCCTCAATGACGATCTTGAGGTTTTCCTTGACCCTATCCTGGCCAATGAACTCGGTCAGCCGCCTGGGACGCAAGGACATGTCCAAAGCAACTTCTTCCTCTTTTAACTTGGGTGAAATCATGCGCTCTTCAGGCATAGCTTCCTCACTCGTGGATGAGATTGGTCTCGACAAGAGCGATTATACCAGAAAGAGCAGAAAAAGGGAAGCCTTCTCAATCCAGGCTATTGCGAAAAGAGCTGGAATGTGATATACTATTCGCA
>CAZGKH010000479.1:0-2394 GCA_964525665.1 uncultured Anaerolineae bacterium
GATCCTGAAGACCCTCTATCGCGGGGCCAAGGTGCTCATCTTCGACGAGCCGACTTCCGCACTGACGCCTCCTGAAACGAAAAAACTCTTGGCCTCCATCCAGGCCATGGCCAGAGATGAACTGGCCATCGTCCCGTTCATCACCCATAAACTCCCCATAGTGCTGGCCATAAGCGACCGGGTGACAGTTCTGAGGCATGGAAAAATCACGGCCCGCTTGGAGACAGCGCACGCAACGGAGCAAAGCCTGGCTAAGAAAATGGTGGGGAGGGAAGTCATCTTCAGGATGAAGAGGGCAGAGGTAGAGAAGGGGGCACCCATACTCCAGGTAGAAAACCTCTGCGCCCTCAGCGACAAAGGTTTTCTGGCTCTGAAAGGTGTTTCGTTTTCCATACGTGAAGGCGAGATCTTCGGCCTGGCTGGAGTCTCTGGTAACGGGCAACACGAGTTAGCCGAGGTTCTGGCTGGTCTTCGAAAGGCGGAGAGGGGTAAGGTGATTTTTGAGGGGCAAGACATCACTCACGCTTCTATCTTGGAAAGATGGAAGACAGGGATAGGATACATTCCCTGTGAACGCACGGAAGTAGGTTCGGTCGGTGATTTCTCCCTGGTGGAAAATATCGCCATGAACTCCTACTTCGACGATAGTTTCTCCCGGCGAGGGATCTTGGATTACAGGAAGATACGGAAGGTTACAGAAGAACTCATCTCCGAGTATAGTGTGGCGGCTCCGAGCCCAGATACGAAGGCTAAATGCCTATCCGGAGGAAACCTCCAGAGGCTCATCCTGGCGCGCGTGCTCTCCCGCAAACCGCGGCTTCTGATCGCCAATCTACCAACCCAGGGACTTGATGTGGGGGCGACGGAGTTCGTTCGGAACAAGCTCATGGAGGCGAAGAAGGAAAAAGCCGCTATTCTCCTCATCTCCGAGGATCTCGATGAGATTCTGTCGTTGAGCGATTGGGTGGCGCCGATTTACGAAGGAAAGTTCATGGACATCATCCCGGGGGAGGAGGCCAAGAGGGAGAGCGTCGGCGCTATGATGGCTGGTTTGCGTCTGGAGGGGTAAGCATCTGCGTCAACTTAAGCTCTGAGCCCCCGTCCCCGGGGCGGCCCGGGGACGGGCCTTTGAGCCTTAAGTTTGTGTCTGGAGGGGTAAGCCCTTCGACGAGCTCAGGACAAGAGACATGAGGATCGGTGGCTACGAATTGAAGCTCGAGAAGAGATTGACGTTGGCCGGCTGGGAGGCAGCGATCATCTCGATCCTGGCCATAGTCTTCGCCCTTGGGCTTTTCAGCTTCATCTTCATCCTGGCCGAGGTCAACCCGCTGCTCGCTTATCAGGAGATTTTTTCCTACGCTTTCGCAAACCCCTATGGCCTGCCGCTGACGATCAACAGGTTCATTTTCTTGTTGCTGTGTACGTCCGCGTTCATCATCCCTTTCAAGGCTGGGCTCTGGAACATCGGGATGACAGGGCAGCTCTACACCGGAGCGTTGGGCGCTTTCGCAGTCCTACTTGCCTTTGGCGGAAAGGAGTTTCACACCTCGGATCTTTCCCCTGGAATTCTCATCCCACTTATGTTGATCGCGGCAGCCTTGGTCGGCGCAGGGCTTGGAGCGATTGCTGGGTTTCTGAAGGGGAAGTTCGACATTAACGAGATCGTGGTGACCATGATATTGAACTTCATAGCTTTCTGGCTGGTTGCCTACATGATCAAAGAGGGAGGCCCCTTCATGAATCCCGGCGGGAGAGGTGAAAGCTTTGAGCTCCCCCCTTCTGTACACGCGCCTTTGATCAAGGGTATCCCTTTCACAATTTTCCTCTCCATCGGGGTAGCCGTGTTGCTATACTTTCTGCTCGCCAAAACCAAAATCGGATATCAAATCAAGGCCCACGGTCATAACCCGGCTGCGGCCAGATACGCCGGGATAAGTACATTCAAGATACCGCTCTTAGTTTTTATCATGGGAGGCGCCGTGGCCGGTTTGGCCGGGTATCACTATTTCGCCGCGGTTCCCGGCGTCTACAAGATTGCGAGGAACTACGGGTATTTCGGTGATCTGGCTTTCTATGGGATAATATGCGGACTGATTTCCCTCGGCAACCCTTTAACGGCGATTCCGGTAGCGCTGCTCTTCGGAGGGTTGTCCATAGGCGGCAGATTCGTCCAGGGGAAACTTCACTTGGGCTTTGGTGTGGATTTCGCCCTGCTCGGAGTTTTAATGATCACTCTCGTCGCTTTTCAGTTCTTTTACCGTCACAAGCTTGTCCTGAGGCCACTTCGCTTACAGCCGAAGGAATCGCAATCGCAAGGGTAGAAAAGGGGAGAAGAAGTCAGATGTGGGAGTTTATCGCTAGAAGTCTAGAAGCCTCGATGATTTTCACCTTTGC
>CAZGKH010000479.1:2494-3575 GCA_964525665.1 uncultured Anaerolineae bacterium
AGATGTGGGAGTTTATCGCTAGAAGTCTAGAAGCCTCGATGATTTTCACCTTTGCCGCTCTCGGCGAACTCATTGACCAGCGCTCAGGAATTCTGAACGTCGGGGTCGAGGGGGTGATGCTTTTCGGCGCCACCTTTGGTTTTATCGCCGCTCAATCCACCGAGAGCTACTTGCTCGGCTTCCTGGTGGGGATTGCCATCGGAGGTCTGCTCGGCTTTCTCCACGGATTCTTTTCCGTCACGCTGGGGGTTGACCAAGTAGTGAGCGGGATGGGCGTATGGATCCTCGGCTTCGGCCTCACCACCTACATAGGCAACCCCTACACAGGGCCTTTGGGGATGGAGAGGATCCCCACTATCCTGGGTCTTTCCCCATTCTTTTATGTTGGAATCGCGCTGGTAGTCGTTTCGTGGTTCGTGCTCTCCAAGACAAGCCTGGGACTGAAGATAAGATCGGTGGGAGAGAATCCGTCCGTCGCAGAAGTTTCAGGTATAAACGTCACGAGAACTCGCTATCTCTGTGTAACAGTCGGTGGAATGCTCAGCGGGCTTTCGGGTGCGATTTACTCTCTGTTTTACAACCCGGTCTGGAACTATAACTTTCTCATGGGCTGGGGTTTCATCGCTCTGGCTCTCGTCTTTTTCTCTATGTGGAATCCTTTTATCCTGCTCGGTGGGTCCTTACTTTTCGGAACCCTGTGGCAACTCTCACTGAACCCACAACTAGTACTCCCCGGCGTTTTGTCCAGGTACATCTGGAGGACGATTCCCTTTGTCATCACTATAGGGGTTTTGCTGATCATCTCCACGAAGTGGTTTAGGAATAGGTGGGGGGCAGCAAGACCCGAAGCACTCGGACAACCCTACGCCAAAGAGTGAAGGCAAAGCATCAGTGTCAACCCAAGGCTCAAAGGCCCATCCCGGGGCCGCCCGGGGACGGGGCTCAGAGCCTAAGTTGACACAAATGGAAGGCAAAGTTCTGGTGGGTCACTCAAGTCACTCAGGAGGCCATCCTCTGACAAAAACAAGCTCGCAATGACACTTGCCCCAAGACTGAAATGCACCTGGTAGAAATGCTCGAT
>CAZGKH010000480.1:0-3565 GCA_964525665.1 uncultured Anaerolineae bacterium
CTGGGCGCATCTTGGGATGAGCCTCGGCGAAGAAACCGTCGGGGGAGCGCTCCAGGTTCAATAACTCCGCCACGTCTTCCACATCCGCCCGAGGCACGACGCCCGTAGCCAGCACCACCAGGTCCGCTTCCTTCTCCAAAGGCTCGCCCAAAATCGTGTCCTCGGCCCGCACCACCACCCTGTCGCCCCGCTTGTAGACCTCCGACACGCTGCCCCGACGGTACATGACCCCCTCGCGCTTCACCCGGTCGTAGAACTCCTCGTAACCCTTACCAAAGGCCCGCACATCCATGTAGAAGACCGTCACGTTGGCCTTCGGTATTCTCTCCTCGACCAGGTGGGCCTGCTTGGCGGTGTACATGCAGCACACCCGCGAGCAGTACTCGTTGCCCACGGTCTGGTCCCGCGAGCCCACGCACTGGATGAACACTACATCTTTCGGATCTTTGCCGTTGAGGGCGATCCTCCCTTTGGTAGGCCCGGAGGCCGAGGACAGTCGCTCGAATTCGAGACCGGTGATGACGTTGGGATACTGGCCGTAGCCCAACTCAGGCTTGATGCGAGCATCGAACTGGTCGTAGCCAGTGGCCACCACAATGGCCGCCACCTCCAACTCCACGATCTTCTCTCTTTGCTCGTGATCTATGGCCCCTCGCTCGCACAGCTTGACGCACTCCCGACACTCAGAGCAGATGCCACACTCCAGACAGCGCGCCGCCTCCTCTATCGCTGCCTCCGCTGTGAAGGCCAGCTCTACCTCACGGAAGTCCTGAATCCGCTCCCCAGGCTCGAGCTCACTGGCTGACAACCGATGCTTGATACCTCTCTCCTGACGGAGCAACTCGATCTCCTCCTCGGTCAGCTCCTCAGGAGGAACCAGCACCTCAAACTCGCCGACGCGCATCGGCTGGCCACGCAAGTACTGATCTATGGCCCGCGCCGCCCGCCGACCATTGGCCATGGCCTGGATGGCGATCCAGGGGCCGGTCACCACGTCGCCACCGGCGAACACACCCTGGATGTTGGTGGCCAAGGTGTCCTCGTCAGCCACCAGGCGTCCCCGGCGGGAAACCTCCAGGCCCAACCCCTCGGCGAAGTCCAGATTGGATGCCTGGCCGAGGGCCGGGATGACGCTGTCAACCGCGATGGTGAACTCTGAGCCCTCAATGGGGATGGGGTGGCGCCGTCCGCTGGTATCGGGCTCGCCCAGTTCCATACGGATCAACTCCAGTCCAGAGACCTTGCCATCTTCTGTCAATACCCTGGTAGGGGTCACCAGAAAAGTGATGCTGATGCCCTCTGCCTCGGCGCCCTCCACTTCCTCGGCCAGGGCGGGCATCTCGGCCCGAGAACGCCGATAGAGGATGGAGACGTCCGTCGCGCCCAGCCGACGGGCCACCCTGGCCGCATCCACAGCGGTGTTGCCCCCACCGATGACGGCCACCCTGTCGCCGATCTCCACATTGGACGAAGGCCCAACGTTGGGCGAAGGTCCCAAGTTGGGCGAAGGTCTCTGACCGAGCCCAAGATTGACTCGCCGCAGAAAGTCCACCCCATGAATCACGCCCTCCGCCTCTTCACCTGGAACGCGCAGCTTGCGGCTCTTGTGGGCTCCGGTGGCGACGAACACCGCCTCATAGTCCTGCCTCAGGCCCTCAAGGGTGATCTCCTCGCCAATGCGGCTATTGATCCTTATGTCCACCCCTAGCCGCTCGATGTAGCCTATCTCCTCCTGGAGGATGGCCTTGGGCAAGCGATACTCAGGGATACCGACCCGCAGCATCCCGCCCGGCTCGGGCAGGGCCTCGAAGACAGTCACCTCATAGCCCATCACGGCCAGATCATGGGCGGCGGTCAGGCCTGCCGGCCCAGAGCCGACGATGGCCACCTGACGCCCATTCTTTTCGATCTCAGGGATTTCGAGCTCGTTTATGTCGAACTGCTCACAGGCGAAGCGCTTCAGAGCCCGGATAGCCAGGGCGTCATCCAGGTGATTGCGTTTGCACTCCTCCTCGCAAGGATGATAGCACACCAGGCCGCAGACGGCGGGCAGGGGGTTGGTCCTGCGGATCAGCCTGTAGGCCTCGTCGAGCTTGCCCTCTCGGATCAAGGCGATGTAGCCCTGGACATCCATGTACACCGGACAGGCCATCTTGCAGGGTGGCGTCTCCTTCTTATCAATCACGAAGGCGTTAGGCACTGCCTGGGGAAACGAACGATAGACAGCCTTGCGCTTGACCAGTCCCTGGTCGAATTCGCTATCCATCTCGACCGGGCAGTTCTTGACGCAGTCCGCGCAGCCGGTGCACTTGTCCAGGTCAACGTATCGCGGCTTGTTCCTGACCGTGGCCCTGAAACGACCCTTTTGACCGTGCACGCTAATGACCTCAGAATAGGTCATCAACTCGATGTTCGGATTGCGGGCCACGTCCACCATTTTTGGAGTCATGATGCAGGCTGAGCAGTCCAGGGTGGGGAAAGTCTTGTCCAGTTGAGCCATGTGCCCGCCGATGGTGGGCTCCCTTTCTACCAGATACACCTCGAAGCCGGCGTTGGCGATGTCCAGCGCGGCCTGGATGCCCGCTATCCCGCCCCCTATCACCAGGGCCGCTGGAGATGCATTGTCCCGCTCCGCCTCGATTGTGACATCCTGCTCGTTTTCATACATGAGTTTCCACCGCCAAGGCTTCATCACTCCAGGGAGCCTGCCGGCCAGCGTCAGGACGGATAAAGCCCTTCTCAAAGAATCGATCCATCGCTTGTCTAAGAGCGATCAAATCCCGGAAGGGCTCCCAACGGACTGAATCTGCCATCACTATACTACTCACCTCGTTGTGTAGACTCTGGCAATCACACAGTTCAGTTGTGTTAGAACAACGCTCTGGCCAGGCCAATCTCCCCTAGCGCCGAGCGATAATTATACTACCAGATTCTCCAATAGGCAAATGGAAGTACCAGGCTTCACGATTATACTCCATTCTTGAGAGCTGGCAAGTCTGAGAGGCCATTTTACTTGACATCTAGGTACTATCGTGTTACACTTGGTTCTCCTGAAACAATGAACAAGGAGATGCGAACATGGACTTTAACTGGACTGAAGAACAACGACTATGGCGACGGGCGGTGCGCGACTTTGCGCAGAAAGAGATCGCCCCCCGCGTGCGTGAGATTGACACCACGGAGCGCATTCCCCCTGAGATCATCAAGGGCATGGCCGAGATGGGCCTGCTGGCCCCGCTGGTTGGCGAGGAGTATGGCGGCGCGGGGATAGACTGGACGCTGGCCGCCATCGCCGCCGAGGAACTGGGCCGCGCCGACATCAGCCTGGCCGTCCCGGTGCTTTATCTGGTGGAAGCCGCCTGGGGCTTCATCTTCTACCAGTACGGCACCCCTGAGCTCAAAGAGGAGTACCTGCCCAAAGTGACGCGGGGCGAGGCATTCCTGGGCATCGCCACCACCGAGCCCGCTGGCGGATCCGACATCCTGGGGGGCTGCCTCACCCGCGCGGTGCAGGATAACGACGAGTGGGTGTTCAATGGCGAGAAAGTGTTCATCAGCGGCGTGA
>CAZGKH010000481.1:0-3551 GCA_964525665.1 uncultured Anaerolineae bacterium
TCCTGAGCCCTTTGTCCCTGGGCACCGTACTGGACCGTACGGTACAGTGCCAAAGGACCAGGGGCTTGCCGAAAGAATGGAAACCATAGAAGCTACGACAAAGCGAACTGGTCAGCGACAGCCGCACACGCCGCGCAGGCCTAACTCCTGACGTAGTAATGACACCGCACACCTGACACCGAATGCGGCGGCATCGGCAACGTAGAACCAACGTAAAGAGAAACCAAGTCTGCCGAGTAACTCGCGAAGGGAGGTGATGCAAGGAAAAAGTTTCGTGCGTGACAGAGACACTGTTTGAGAAAAGGCCAGCTACTTGCAGGGATACCTAAAGGAGGGAGGTGAGCAGGGAAAAAGCTTCGTACGTGACAGAGACACTGCTTGAGATAAGGTCAGCTACTCACAGAATACCCAAAAAAGGAGGAACAAAAAAATGAGAAGGCTAATAGTATTGTTGGTTGCTCTGGCGGTGCTGGCTGCCTGTGCTCCGGCTGCCCCTGAGGTGGTGGAGAAAGAGGTGACCGTCGAGGTGCCGGTTGCAGAGAAAAAGCCCGGGGAGGGCATGTACTTCCGTTTGGTGACCCATGGCGGCGATGATCCGTTCTGGGCTGTTGTCCAGCAGGGTATGCGGGATGCGGCCGAGGAGTTAGGCGCCAGAGCGGATATCGACCTTGCCGGAGGCGATCTGGCCAACCAGCAGAAGAAATTCGAAGAAGCGGTAGCCTCCAAACCGGATGGTATTGCCCTGGTCATCAACGACAATACAGCCTGGGACAAGCCTGTTGCTGATGCCCTGGCCGCAGGGATTCCTGTAATCGGCATCAACAACGATGATACAGAGGGCCCGGCGGGCAACAAGAGGTTGTGCTACATCGGCCAGA
The DNA here is from genome assembly GCA_964525665.1 of uncultured Anaerolineae bacterium. Classification (GTDB taxonomy): domain Bacteria; phylum Chloroflexota; class Anaerolineae; order VGOG01; family VGOG01; genus CAYMKL01. The sequence continues at coordinate 879 of CAZGKH010000481.1, forward strand.
ACGAAAGACGAGCAGGCTATATGATAGCCATGAAGCTCTTCTCCGAAGCTAAGGCAGCAGGCGTTGATATGGCCAGCGCTCATGTAGCAATGGCCGCAGAAGTGCCGGGTGCCGCCTACGCGACCGTCAGGGCAGCGGGAGTCAGAGATGCCATGGAAGAATTCGGTATAACGTCGTTCGAGATGATAGATGCCGGCGGCCTGGAGATGACCACCGTGGAGAGTCGGCAAACCGCCTATCTAATCGCCCATCCCGAAACCACCTTCTTTATGGGTGCAGGCGGCATCTGTACCGATCGGCTGATGAGCTCTTTGAAAGCGGCCGGGAAAGAACCGGGAGAAATCTATGCCGGCGGTTTTGATGCCGCGCCCGGCACCGTGGAAGGTTTGAAGTCGGATTACTTGATCGCCTCGATCGATCAGCAGCAGTACTTGCAAGGTTACTATGCGGTGTACACCCTATACCTGTACAACAAATACGGTCTGACACCGAACATAGACACCGGCGGCTACCTGATCACCAAGGACAATCTTGGTCTGATCGAGGAATTGTCAGGGACGTATCGGTAAACCTTCCGGCTGTCCTCAGAATCAGTGCACAATGGGGGCAGGTTTAATACCTGCCCCCTATGTGCTATCTATGGAGAGAGAAGTGCAAAAGCTGAGATTAAAACCAATCTATTTTGAGGAGCTCAGTACACCTATCATTTTTGTCGTCACCGTTCTCATTTTTTCTATCTTCACCCCGAATCATCTGTTCGTAGACCCGAGGAATCTGGGCTCCTTGGCGAAACTTGTACCGGATATCGGCATTGTCGCCCTTGGAATCGGAATCCTGATGATCTGTGGAGAGTTTGACCTTTCTATTGTTTCCGTGCTTCCATTCTGTTCCTACATTTTTACAAAGTTCTTAATGGCCGGGGTCAATCCTTTTCTGGGGCTTATCCTATTACTCCCTATAGGAGCCGCTTTCGGCTTTATTAATGGGATTGTTGTGGTTGGTACCGGACTTCCTTCTTTCATTCTCACGTTAAGCACCATGCTGTTCTGGCGCGGATTGCTTTATGGAGTAAGCCGCATGATGCCAATAAGCATCCTATCCTATGTTTCCAGTAATCCTACTTTCGAGAGAATGCTGGTAGGAAAAATTGGTCCAATACCGGTCCAGATAATTTGGTTTCTAGGATTCGCGGTGATTCTCGGTCTTCTGCTTCACCGCAACAAATTTGGGAATTGGGTGTATGCTACAGGAAGCAACCAGGAAGCTGCCAGAGCTATGGGAATCAATGTCGGCATGGTGAAAGTCGTCTGTTATATGACCATTGGCGTTCTATGCGCTTTTGTGTCTGTGATGCAGTCCGTTCGGCTGGGCTCCTTTGCAGCCACCCAGGGAATCGGCTTTGACCTAAAGACCATCGCGGCCGTTGTGGTGGGTGGAGCCTCTCTTCGGGGAGGAGTTGGCACGATGCTGAATATGTGTCTGGGCGTATTCATCATCCAAATTCTTGAGAATGGTCTGATTTTGATGCGGGTGCCTGTGTTTGGAGTGGAAACATTCATCGGTGTTGCAATAGTCATGTTTGTGATTTTGAACAATTCGATGAACCGACGAGTCGCTCGTCAGAGCGGTTGATGCTTAGCCTGACGATTCCTTTGGAGGTAAACAGCTTATGTCAGCAAATAGTGAGAACTCTGAAAGCCTGCTCAAAATGGTAGGCATTCACAAATGGTTTGGCAGGGTCCATGCCCTCCGAGGCGCCGACTTTGCGGTGAGAAAAGGGGAAGTCGTAGGCTTGGTGGGAGACAACGGCGCGGGGAAATCAACTTTGATCAAAGTTGTTTCGGGATATCACCGAGCTAATGAGGGCCGGATCTTTTTTGAAGGCCAAGAGGCGAAAATATCCTCTCCCAGGGACGCCCGAGCTCTGGGTGTGGAAACTGTCTATCAGGAGCAGGCTCTGGCCCCTCATCTCAGCATCGCCAGGAACATTTTCATGGGCAGAGAACCCAGTAGGGCCTTGGGTTTTATGGACAAAAAGGTCATGAATGTAGAGAGCATGAAGGCGCTAGCCAGTATCGGACTGCGTCTCCGTTCACCGGATATTCCTGTATCAACCCTTTCTGGAGGGGAGAGGCAGGGAGTAGCCATCGCGCGAGTCCTTCACTTTGAAGCCAAATTGGTTATTCTTGACGAGCCGACCATTGCGCTTTCAGTCAAAGAGGTTCGGGAAGTACTGGAATTCGTGCGAGAACTCAAGGATAAGGGGATCGCTGTGATTTTTATTGCCCATAACCTTCACCATGTGTTCTCTGTTGCAGACCGGATCGTGGTCCTGGCCCACGGGAAAACGCTGGTGGATATGCCAACGAAAGACACCACAGTGGATGATCTGTCCGAGATCATTGTAAGAGGCACCTGGGGAGAGTAACCGCAAAAGCAGGGGAGGATTGGACACGATCATGGCTAAAGAAAACAAGCCAGCACAGTTCTTTGTACGATTCAGGAATGCGGGGGTTTTCGCCATACTCGTTGCACTGGTCGTTGTGGCCACCATTGCCACTCCAGAGCAGAACTTTATTCGCGTGGCAAATCTTCAAACCCTACTGTCCCTGGGATCTGAGTTTGGTATTGTCGTTTTAGGCATTGGCCTGCTGATGATCGTCGGAGAATTTG
>CAZGKH010000482.1:0-3547 GCA_964525665.1 uncultured Anaerolineae bacterium
GTTGACAAGCAGTGGGTCAGGGAGTATCAAGAGGTAGACTACCGCAACCCCGACACCTACAGCATCAATGGCTACAGCGCCATGCAGGTCTTGGCCGAGGGAATCAAAAAGGCCAAGAGCTTTGACTCTGCCAAAGTGGCTCAGGCCATCCGCCAGTTGGACTTTGATGCTCTGATGGGTCACATCTCCTATGATCAGGATGGTGATCTCAAGGAGCAGAGCATCTACATCTTCCAGGTTCAGGATGCCGCTTTTGTGCAGATCCATCCAGAGCCATAGGCTCCGCCTTTTGCAGACTCAGACCCTTAGGGTTTCAGAAACCCTAAGGGTCTCTTTGTTGGCGCTTGACGATTGCTCTGTTTTGTGGTACACTGGATGCAACGTTCCAGTCACACAACGCTCATCTCCAGCATGCGGTGAAAAGACTTTGTCACCGGGGATCTAAAGATGCCATTTCCTCAAAGACGTCGTACACAATACCGCATCAACTTGTCCTTCGTTGACTACATCAAGGTTGTCTTTGACAGAGTAGGCAAAGAGGTTGTTCAATTTGCTGTCCAGTATCTGGCAGACATTGAAGGAGAGTGGCAGCCCATCGTGCGCTTTGACACCGCTCACGAGCAACCTCACATGGACATCAGTCACCCCGATGGAAGTCAAGAGCGGCGAGAACTGCCTTTCGACGATTACAACACCGCCTTGAGCTATGCTTATCCATCACGTTAAGACCCGCTGGAAGTTCTACCGAGAACGGTATGAGAGGTGGAAACATGGATAGAGATGAACAATTCCGCAGAAACCATGACCTGTTCGAAATGTTTATGCAACAGGTGCTTGACGATCCGGGACTACTGGACCGCATTCCGGATGGTGCAGACATCATCTTCCTTCCCGACAGCGATCCAGCGCTCAGGGAGGCTAACCTGGAGCTTGGCGCCGAACGAAGACGCGAAGGGGCTACCATCACTTATATCCGCATCGAGATGGTGCCCCAACTACGCACCATTTTCGTCCCCCGTCTGAACGTCGAGCCTGTCATCGCGTAGTGGGCCCTGTTTCAACGGTTCAGGATGGCGCCTTTGTGCAGATCCATCCAGAGCCGTAGGTTGCAGGGGCTCGCCTCAATCTCTGATCGCCGAAGGTCTCCGACCGAGGCGAGAATAGGAATTCAGCCCCCGAAGGGGGCTTTGCCCTTTCAGCCCAGTGCTTAAGCGCTGGGCTGCTATACTTGCCAGATACAACGAAATCAAGTAAAATTAGATACTTTGTTGCAGGGGCCTTGATGCCCTGCCAGGAGGGAAAAGGACATGGAAGAATTGATCATCATAGGCTCTGGGCCGGCCGGCTTCACAGCAGGGATCTATGCTGGGCGAGCGCAGCTTGCGCCCTTGCTTATCACCGGCAGTGCGCTGGGCGGCCAGATGGGCCTCACCTCAGAGATTGAGAACTACCCCGGCTTTCCACAGGGCTTAACCGGGCAGGAGTTGACACAGTTGATGCAGCAACAGGCCGAGCGCTTCGGCGCCAAAGTGCAGGCTGATGAGGTCACCGCAGTTGATCTTTCGGCTCATCCCTTCAAGGTTACGGCCTATGGGGATGAATACGAGGCCAAGGCCCTGATTATCGCTACTGGGACCTCGCCCAGGAAGCTGGGAGTTCCCGGCGAGGCGGAGTTCGCCGGTCGCGGTGTCTCTTACTGTGCTACCTGCGACGGCTTCTTTTTCCAGGACCGCCAGGTGGTGGTGGTCGGCGGCGGCGATTCAGCCTTAGAAGAGGCCATCTTCCTCACCAAGTTCGCCACTCAGGTCTACGTGGTGCATCGTCGAGATCGCCTGCGAGCAGAAAAGGTCTTCCAGGAGCGGGCCTTCCGTAACGAGAAGATCGAGTTCATCTGGGATACAGCGGTCACCGATATTCTGGGAAACGGGAAAGTGACGGGGGTGCGCCTCAAGAACGTCAAGACCAAGGAGAAGTCCACGATGGAAGCCGACGGCGTCTTCATCTACGTCGGTGTCATCCCCAACACGAGATTCCTGGGGGGGCACGTGGAGTTGGATGGTCGAGGCTACATCATCACCAACCGCCAAGGCCACACCAGCGTGCCGGGCGTGTTCGCCGCCGGCGACGTCCAGGAGCTAGTGTTAAAACAGGTCGCCACGGCCGTGGGCTCAGGAGCGATGGCCGCTATGGAGGCCGAGAAGTTCATTGCTGAACTAGAAGACAGAGCCTATCCGGAGAGGACAGGCTAATAACAAGAGGAGGTTATTACCATGACTATCACCAAAGAGATGCATATAGGCGAAGTAGTAGAGAAATTTCCCCAGACCGTGGAGATCTTCCTGCGCCACGGCCTGATGTGCTTTGGTTGTGCCATAGCCCAGTTTGAGAACGTGGAGCAAGGTGCTATTGCTCATGGCATCAACGTTGAGGCCTTGATCAAAGACCTCAACGCCGCCGTGCCTCAAGCTAACTAACGCAGCATGCCTTATGTAACCATCGCCGGTAAAAGGGTTTTCTACGCTCTTTACCAGGGCGGCGTGCTAAGCAAACGCAATCTGGCGCTGGTGCACGGAGCGGGAGGAAGCCACCTGGACTGGCCCGCTCCGCTGCGCCGCCTGAAGGGAGCCGACGTATACGACCTAGACCTGCCCGGCCACGGCCGCTCCGAAGGTAGAGGTCGTAGCTCCGTCTCCGCCTACCGCGATTTTCTCCTGGCCTTCCTGGATGCCGTGGGCTTGGATAGGGCGACTGTGGTCGGCCACTCCATGGGCGGGGGCATCGCTCTCGATTTTGCCCTGCATTATCCAGACCGCCTGGCCGGACTGATCCTGGTAGGCTCAGGGGCGCGTCTCAGGGTTGCGCCGGCTATCCTCGCCGGGATCCTATCCGACTTCGAGGCCACGGTAGATCTCGTCTGTAACTACGCTTTTGGCTCTACTGCGACGGAACAGTTGAAACGCCTAGGGCGTCAGCGTCTGTTGAAGACTCTGCCAGAGGTGCTCCACGGTGACTACGCCGCTTGCGATGCCTTCGACGTGATGGAGCGTCTGAGGGAGGTGCGTTGTCCTACTTTAGTTATCGGCGGAACCGCCGATGCGCTGACGCCGCCTAAATACTCCGTCTACTTGCGCGACCATATTCCTGGAGCGGAACTGGTGCTGGTGGATGCGGCGGGACACATGGTTATGCTTGAGAAGCCCGAGGTTGTGACTAGGGCCGTTTCCCAGTTCATCGCCTCGCTGACCTAGATACCCATTTCGCTCTGTTGCAGCACCTTACGCTTGATTTCCTCGATGCTAGAGAAAAGGGCTTTTCTAGCCTAGACAGTCAACCAATTAAAGAAGGAGGATTGCAATGTCTACCAAATTAGGTCCCCACGTGCTGTGGAACGCCCCAGACTTGAGTGAATACATACCATCCGGCATAGCGGTGGCCAAGTTTGCGGGCGATTGGGCGATGGCTCATGACGTCCCGGACGGCGTTCTGGTAATTGGTCGCATGGTCATGGAAGATTACGATGCCCAGGAGCAGAAGGCCAATGGCCAGA
>CAZGKH010000483.1:0-1869 GCA_964525665.1 uncultured Anaerolineae bacterium
ATAACAAGAGGAAGAGCAAAGGGTTATGGACTATGTTGCTCGCCATCTCGATCTTCTTGGCTACAGTAGTCTACACCGCGCCGGTGAGTGCGGATGAGGGACTGCCCTCGACCGATGCAACCTACGCGCCTGATCGGGTCGTGGTCAAGTTCAAGGAGGGCCTCAGCTCGGCACAGATGGCCCAGCTAAACGCCAGCCAGGGAACCACAGTAGTTGCCGAAATCCCCCAGATTGGGGTCAAGATACTGAGCGTGCCTCTAGGCGAGGTCGAGGCCAAGATCGCTGCTTTCACGGCTGACCCGAGCGTGGAATACGCCGAACCAGACTACATCGCCCAGCCCACCTACGAACCCAACGATCCCTACTATGGCGACGGCACCCAATGGGGCCCGCAGAAGATTTTTGCTCCCCAGGCTTGGGACCTCTCCACGGGCGATCCCAACGTCGTCGTCGCCGTCATAGACTGGGGAGTTGATCTCCAGCACCCGGATCTGCAGGCCAAAATGTGGACAAACGCAGACGAGATCCCAAACAATGGGATTGATGATGATGGAAACAACTACATTGATGACGTGTATGGCTGGGACTTTGCCAACGACGACAACGATCCCCAGGACGACTACGGACATGGCAGCCACGTGGGAGGCATAGCCGCCGCAGCCACAGACAACAGCGTGGGCATCGCTGGGGTGGCCTTCAATAGCAGCATCATGGCCGTGAAGGTGGGAGACGGCACCACGGGTAAGGCGCGGTATAGCGATATCGCTTACGGCATCATGTACGCCGCCGATAACGGGGCTGAAGTGATCAACCTGAGCCTGGGGGGATATGCCTACTCCTCGTTCCTGGAGGGTGCGGTGAACTATGCCTGGAATGCTGGCTGTGTACTGGTTGGCGCGGTAGGCAACAATAATCTCAGCGACCCTTTCTACCCAGCCGCTTACGACAACGTCATCGGGGTGTCGGGCACCGACCAGAACGACGCCAAAGCGTCCTGGTCCAACTACGGGGCACAGGTCGCAGTGGCAGCGCCAGGGTCGAGCATCTACAGCACCTACTGGAACGGCAGCTCCACCTATGCCCACATGAGCGGCACCTCGATGTCGGCTCCCCACGTGGCTGGGCTGGCGGCCCTTCTCTTCTCCCAGGACGGCGCCAGGAGCAACGCCACGGTGCGGGCCCTCATTGAGGAGACCGCCGATGATCTGGGCGATGCAGGTTGGGATCAGTACTATGGGTATGGGCGGATAAATGCCTACCGTGCCCTTGGCAGAGTGTCTGCAGTGATCGAGCCTGCGACAGGGGGCAGCCTGAGCGCTGACAATGGCGACCTCACCCTGGACTTCCCGCCCGGATCCGTGACGAGTTCGACGACCATCACCTACACGCCCAACGCCTCGCCCAGCAATCCCGTCGGCAATTTGATATTTGCCAATATGGCTTGCACCCTTGAGGCCACCGATGCCGGGGGAGATCCGGTGACCCAGTTTGATCCGCCATATACCCTGACCCTCCGCTACCAGGACTCGGATTGGCAGGACGCGGGGATAAGCGACGAAAGCACCCTCAACCTTTACTATTGGAATGGCAGCCAGTGGGGGGCCGTCCTGCCGTGCGCTGGCTGTTCCCTGGACACCGTTAATAACGAACTGATAGCCGTCTTGGGTCACTTCAGCGAGTTCGGTCTCATGGGCGAGGAAGCCGCACCCACCAGAGTCTCTGTCTCCTCCTTTGTGGCCCGCTCGGGCGGGGCCGCGCCGGCACCTGATAAGGTTGCCCCCCTTGGATGGCTGGCGCTTATTGGCCTGACGTTGATAGCGTTTGGTGCAAATGGCCCCGCCCGGGCGAGGCTGCGGAAGCGATAGTTGC
>CAZGKH010000483.1:1969-3536 GCA_964525665.1 uncultured Anaerolineae bacterium
GCGAAACCGATATATAATAAATCGAGTTGTGGCTATTGGCCGTTCCGATTACATTGATGCTCTTTTCTGGCCAATTGCCCCTCCGCATCATCGGCGCCAGTTTATTACTGAGCTACAGGAGGGCAATGCGTTAGCTTGACGCAGATGGCCTTTTGTAATATACTGTATCGGCCCAGGGGCGTTGCTTTGGAAAAAGTGAATTGAGGGCAAAGAAGCTGACAATCTTAAGGAGGGTAACAAGTATGGAAAACAACGCACGAGTACTCGCTCCACGGCTCGACTACCGACCAGTGGAGGAGCGGATCAGAGATTTCGACGAGGCGTGCCGCGGCTTCTCCCCGGAGACAGCTCGCCTGGAGGCATCTCGCTGTATCCAGTGTCCCTCGCCTCAACCCTGTATGCTGGCTTGCCCCCTGCACAACGACATCCCGGGCGCGATGTGGGAGATTTCGGAGAGCAACTTCCTGAAGGCCGCCGCCATCTACCGCCAGACCAGTAATTTCCCGGAGCTGTGCGGGCGGCTGTGTCCTGACGAACTCTTGTGCGAGCGCACCTGCCCCGTGGGTCAGTTCGACGTTGGTATCCGGCTGGGCCGGCTGGAGGCTTTCGTGGCCGACTATCAACGCCAAGCGGAGGGATTCCCAATCCCCGATGAAATCCCCCTGCCGACGGGCTGGCGCGTGGCGGTGGTGGGATCTGGGCCGGCGGGCCTGACGGTAGCGGAGGAGTTGGCCAAGTTGGGGCATGAGATCACGGTCTTCGAGATGCGCCGTCGGCCAGGGGGCATGCTGGTCTACACTATCCCGCGCTTTCGGCTCCCCGCGCGCATCGTCGAGGCGAAGGTGGCCCAATTGGAGGGCCTGGGAGTCCAGTTCGCTTTCGAGACCCGGGTGGGACGGGATGTCGCGGTGCAAGACCTGCTCCAGCAAGGGTATCACGCCGTGTTTCTGGGGACCGGGGCCGGTTTCGAGGCGGTGGTGAACCTGCCGGGCATGGACCTGGAGGGCGTCTACTTGGCCACCGACTTCCTGTTGCGAACCAACCTGGACACTACACCTGAGGAGCAGGCCCCCATTCAGGTAGGCGAGCGGGTAGCGATCTTCGGCGCTGGACACGCCGCGGTGGACTGCGCACGGACGGCGGTCCGGATGGGCGCGGGGAAGGTGACCTGCTTTTACCGAGGTTGGGAGATGGACATTCTATGCCGTTACGAGGACAGGTTGGCTGCGCAGGAAGAGCACGTGGGCTTTGTGGCCCTGACTGAGCCAGTAGAACTGGTAGGCGATGAAAAAGGACACGTCGCACAAGTACAATGCCAGCATCTGCGCCTCACTCGCCGAGGTGGTCGGATCCGCCTGATACCGGTCGTGGGTTCTGAGTATACAATGGACGCGGACCTGGTGGTGTTGGCGCCTGAGCGCGGTCCTGATCCCCATATAGTGGAGGCCACGTCAGGGCTGGAGACAGAACCAGGGGGCTGGATTATCACCGATGAAGATACAGGGCAGACAACCCGCCGTGGCGTATTCGCAGCCGGGGACAACACGGGCGAGTCGCAGTTGGCTGT
>CAZGKH010000484.1:0-3530 GCA_964525665.1 uncultured Anaerolineae bacterium
TCAGCCTGGCGAAGCGCTCCACCAGCCCTTCGACCTCGATTTTGGCGTCAGCGTAAGATACAGCCATTCTGTTTTTCCTCACCCTGGTTACCTACTGAAAACGCCAGCCTCAGGGCGCGGCCTTGGCTGGCGTCTCATCGGTGGCGTTGCTTGCTTCGTTGGCCTGAGTAACCACCAAGGGCACCCTCGCACCCATCGGCCAAGTTTCGTTAAGCTAACCTAATTGTATCACATTGGGGGGCGTTTTGCAATTCGCGACTCAACCCACCCCCTCATTCACACCCCTCCCCCCAGTGCACCGCCACCAGCATGATGTCCACGATAGTGATGATTCCATCGCCATTGAGGTCGTAGCGCAGGTCGTAGCAGGCATCACCGTATTCGCAATGCCAGCAGGCGGCAACTTGCATGATGTCTTCGATGTCCACGTCGCCGTCGCCGTCCAGGTCGGCGAAGTGGCAGGCTTGGACCGTCAGGCTGGTCACCGAGTAGGCCGGGAAGGTGTAGGTAAAGGTCTCCGTGATGCCTGTCGTGACCAGCGGGGCGACGGTGCTCAGGTCAATGGGCGGGTCTTCGTCGCCGTTGTACGCCATCGTCAAATCGTCCAGGCTATCCCCCTGGGCGATGTAGGCCTCGAGAGTGCCAGCGGTCTTGAAGCCACTAATTTCGATGGTCCCCGCCTGATCCTCTCCCGTCTTGTTGATTACCAGCAGGGTCACATCGCCGGTCGTCGAGTGACGGCTGGCGTAGACTGTCGTCTCACTGCCGGCGTCGCGGTTGACTGCGCTGACGATGCGCTGGTCTCCGGCGCGGCTCCACAGGGGGAAGACGTAGAAACTGGGCTGCCGATAGTTGGCCGATCCAACCAGCAAATAGCCGTAGTCGCCGCCGTTGCCCGTCATGCTGTTCAGGATGTCCCAGTGGTTGGCGAAGGCAAAGCCCTGATCAACGATCTGTCCCAGGGTGTCGGCCAGAAAGAGCAGGTTGACGGTCTGGATGGCCAGCTCCTCTGGCTCGGTGTAGTACGAGTTGTACTCGGTGATGGTGATCTGGATGTCGCGGCTGGGGGCATGGTCGGCCATCATCTGGCGCACGCTATCGCCGATAGCGGGCCAGGCCGCTGGCGGATCCATCAGCAGGCCCAGATAGTCCAGGTTGCCTGGGCCCAGGGGATAGCGGTGGACGACGTAGAAATCCATGCAGTCGCCCGCCAGTTGAAGCACCGTCGGTCCCCAACTGTTGTACTCACTGGCGTAGGCCGTGCCCACCGCGCCCACCAGGATGGTTGGATCAACGGCTTTCATGGCCTGGCAGAAGGCGTTGAATCCGTCGTGGGTGGCGTCACCCAGGACGTACTCGGTGGCGTCGTGAGTCCACGAGGTCTCCCACCCGCCGTAAACCTCGTTGCCCACCTCCCAATACTTGACGCACCAGTCGTGCTCGACGTTGGTGAAGTGGACCCAGTTGGCAGCCTCCTGGGCGGTCCCGCTGCCGAAGTTGGCGGTGAACATAGGCTCGGCACCCACGGCGTGGACGAATTGAATGAACTCGGTGGTATTGGTAGACCACTCGTTGGACGGATTCCCAGGATCGTAGTCCTGCCAGTGATACCCGTCGGAAGTGCTGCCGCCGGGGAACCGCATCACGGTCACGCCTGAGGCCTGAACTTTGTTGATCACATCGGTATTCTGGTGGAGATTCCCACCCCACATGGCGGCGTTGCTGCCGAGGACCGTTCGGGGGATGCGGTCAGGGACATGGCCGGCATCCACAGTGATGTGGAGCGGCTGGGGCGGGGTCGTTGATGCCACCAGTCGCATGGCATCGAGGTGAAAGAGGGATTGGTCGCCCACGGCCTGGATGTTGACCCGGCTAATCACCGTGTGGGCGCCGCTCAGGTCAGCCAGAGGGATGCGCACCTGCTTCCAAACGCCGGCGTCCACCGTGCCGCTGTCAATGTAAGAAGGGTTGTTGAGGGAAATAGAGGGCAATTCGGTGCCGGACTGCCCACCGCCGGCACCGTGCAGGAAGACACGCAATTGCTGTCCGCCGTTGGTGTCGCCGTGGATGTAGAACTCCAGCGCGTCGTATGAACTGGTGCTGAAGTCATCGTGGCGGAAAGACAGACCGCCCCAGGAGCCCAGGTCCACAGCGACAGCGTACGTTCCTGAGTAGATCTCAACTGTGGAGAGCAGATCAAGGCTGGCGGCGTTCCACGACCAGTTGGCCCAGCCGGGCTCCAGGCCATCGGTGTAGATCAGCAGGTCGGCGGCAGCCAGCTCTTGAGGAGCCCACACCAGGAAAGGGCTCGAAAGGGTGAGCGTGACCAGGAAGAGGCAGGTCATGACTGTATTGCCGTTCCTCATGGCACCCCCCTCGCTCGCTGCGAGTCCGTTGAACGAGCTAGCCTTGCCAGGATACAAACGCGGCACCCTCGCAAACCTAACGAGGGCGCCGCTGATAGCGGGATATCGCTCTAAAGGTCAGCTAACTTCTGTGCCAGTTCCTCAGGTGTGGCAGCGGTGATGGCGCTGTACTCGACGCCGGGGTAATACTGGGCGTAGAACGCTTCCAACGAGCCTCCCCACTCCTGCGGATTGACGGCGATCACGCGCCGCACATCCAGATCGCCGACGGCTGCATCATCGGCGCTGCCTCCAATGGAGTACCGATGTTGATCCCACGAGCCATCTGCCGCCGCCCGCGCCCAGGCCGCGTCTGCGCTGGGGGGCAGCAGCACGTACGTACGATCGTACTGAACGCGAGGCTTCCCCCGGGGTATCCCAGCCTCGCCATCGGTCACAACTTCGCCCTCGTCTTCGTCTCCGGGATACACAAAGGGCTCGGCCGGATTCGCCAGGGTATACGCGATCAGTTTGGTGGCCACCTCTGTCCCAGCCACGTCGAAACGCGACCACGGCAGTCCAAAACTGCCCCAGGTGAAGACGGTCGCGCCGACTACGTAGTCATCCTTTTGCAGTTCCTCGTCGTACCAGACCAACTGTCGGTAGTAATAGTCGGCCTTGTCTGGCTCGTTGTCGTGTTGGGCCCAGAAGTCGCCCAGTTCTTTCCACGTTCCGCCTTCTACCCCCGGTGGCTTGGGATCTACCCCTGGATCAATGCCACATTCGGTGATCACCAAAGGCACATCTCCTAGATCGTTGGGGATCAGATGCTGGCGGTAGACCTTACGGTAACGAAGCGTCGTCCAGCCCTCATCTCCCTGATCGTCGTTGGGGTCCAGTTGGTAGCTCCCCGTCATCCACCACATCCAGGGGCAACTGTACTCGTGGAGACCCAGGAGTGCCCGATACTCCAGAACGATCTGGAGCGCCGGCAAGAAGGCAGGCCAGAGAGACAGATCCGGCGTGCCGGTGGCGAAATTTCCGATCACGCACTTCAGCCCCAGGTCGGCCATCAGCTTCATGCGCTCCACCTCGAACTGGGCATACCAGGCCATACCCTCTTCATCGCCCCAAACTGGCTCGTTGTGCCCCTCCCAGTACTCGATTTGGGGGTTAGCCTGATAG
>CAZGKH010000485.1:0-1595 GCA_964525665.1 uncultured Anaerolineae bacterium
TGACAGCGATGTGACCGAGCAGCAGACTCCAGAACAGATGGCGCGCGAGGTGGAGCAGCAACTCGGCCCGGTGGATCTGCTGGTCAACAACGCCGGCGCCCCCACTCCGCTCGGACCTTTGTGGGAGACCGATCCCGACGAGTGGTGGCGGTGCATAGACGTCAACCTGCGAGGTCCGTTCCTGTGCTCCCGAGCCGTCCTGCCGGGCATGGTCGCCCGCCGCCGCGGATGGATCATCACCACCGCCAGTAGTGCTGGTCTCGGGCCGTGGCCCTACGCCGCCGCATACGCCATCGGCAAGTGTGCAGTCATACGCTTCAGCGAAAACCTGGCTGCCGAGACCAAAGAGCACGGCATTGGTGTCTTTTCCATCCATCCGGGATTCGTTCGTACCGCTATGGTGGAAGCCATAGCCAGGTCGCCTGAGGATGAAAAGTGGTTTGGGGGGTGGGCCCGCAAGTCCTTGGCGGCTGGGCACGATGTGCCGTCAGAGCGCGCCGCAAACCTGGTGGTGTTGTTGGCGTCGGGACAGGCGGATGCCCTCTCCGGGTGCTACATTGAGGTGGGCGACGATGTGGCCGGAATGGTGCTGCGTGCGGAAGAAGTCCAGCGGGACGAACTGTACACGCTGCGGCTACGCAAGTAGGGTTCGGCCCTGCATCCATGAAGCTGGAAGCAAGAACTGCTATCAATCGTGGTGCGACCCACTGAGCAAATCGCTCCACTGTTCTTTTCAGGCAGAGAATATGACCCCCAAAGCCAACAAAGAAAAAAAGCCCAAGAAATCTGACCTTGTCGAATTCGCCATAGAGAGCTTGATCCGGACGGCGGGAATCTCGGCCATCGTCTTCGTAGCCCTCATCTTCTTCTTCCTCATCCGCGAAGGGGCACCAGCCTTCACCCGCGTCCCATTGGACGAGCTCTTTGGCAGGCGTTGGTATCCCGTCTTCGATATCTATGGCACCCTACCCCTGATCCTGGGCTCTCTGGTGATCACGGTGGGAGCGGTGATCATCTCCGTGCCCCTGGGTCTGGCCACAGCGATATTCATCGGCGAGATCGCCCCCAATTGGGCTCGAGAAATCCTCAAGCCGGTGATCGAAGTGCTGGCCGGTATTCCATCGGTGGTGTTGGGATTCCTAGGCATGATCGCCATTGCCCCCCTGGTGCGAGAACACCTCGGCGCCCCCACCGGGCTCACCGCCTTCACCGGTTCGCTGATGCTGGCCTACATGGCCCTGCCCACCATCATCAGCGTGGCCGAGGACGCCATTGGCACCGTTCCCAAGGACTATCGCGACGCGGCCCTGGCTCTAGGGGCCACCCACTGGCAGACCATTTGGCGGGTGGTGATACCTGCCGCGCGGTCTGGAATCCTCATAGCCGTGATGCTGGGCATTGGGCGGGCGATTGGGGAAACGATGACCGTGATGATGGTCACAGGCAACGCGGCACGCCTGCCGCTGGGACTCGACGCCTACTTCAAGCCAGTGCGCACCATGACCGCCACCGTCGCCGCCGAGATGGGCGAGGTGGCACAGGGCAGCACCCATTATCACGTTCTGTTCGCTGTGGGCATCATCCTGTTCCTGATG
>CAZGKH010000485.1:1695-3526 GCA_964525665.1 uncultured Anaerolineae bacterium
CGAGGTAATCATCGTGCTTCGAGGCCATATCCTCTCGACCCGAGCGACCCAGCCCGATCACCTGCAAGGCGGGATCCTCCTCTACGGGCAGCTCCGCCAGGTAGTGGTCAATGGTGCGACGAATGAGTGCAGCGAGGGAGATGCCTTCCCTACCTGCTAAGACTCGTAACGCCTTATCCTGCACAGGCTCAAGATAAATTTGAATCGGCTTCTTAGCTAAAGCTCTCATGTTCATACCTCCTCAACGAGTGATGTGGTTATATTATACATCAAATTAAGCTAATGCGCAAAATTATCATTAATAACGGAGCAGCTTCAAATGTCACGTCAAGTCACACAAAAGATCGCCTTCGCCATACTGACCATACTGGCCATCATCGTCGTCCTCCCCATCGTCCTGGTCGTGGTCTACATCGTCGTCCAGGGGATAGGGGCCATCAGTTGGGAGTTCATCAGCGGCTTCCCCCGCGGCGGGATGCGCGAGGGCGGAATACTGCCCGCAGTCATCGGTACGGTGCTGTTGACGTTTGGCACCGCCATCGTCGCCATCCCCCTGGGAGTGGGAGCAGCCATTTACTTGGCCGAGTACGCCCGCGACAACTGGCTAACCCGCGCCATCCGCCTGGCCATCATCAATCTGGCCGGCATCCCATCGGTGGTTTACGGCCTCTTCGGACTGGGGATGTTCGTGCTCTTCTTGAAGTTCGGCACCTCCATCGTGGCCGGATCCCTAACTCTGGGACTGATGACCCTGCCAGTGGTGATCAGCACCGCCGAGGAAGCCATCCTAGCCGTGCCCCAATCGTTCCGAGTGGTCAGCATATCGCTGGGCGGCACCAAGTGGCAGACAGTGCGAGAGGTGGTGCTCCCCCAGTCGCTGCCGGGCATCATCACCGGGGTCATCTTGGGCCTGGAGAGAGCGGCGGGAGAGACGGCTCCCATCCTATTCACCGTAGCCGCCTTCTACCTGCCTCGTTTGCCCAGTTCCATCTTTGACCAAACCATGGCCCTCCCCTACCACCTTTATGTCATCTCCACCCAGGTGCCGGGGATGCCCGTGCAGATTCAATATGGCACAGCTTTGGTGTTGTTAGTGATGGTGCTCTCCATGAACGTGGTAGCAACGATCATACGCAGCTACTTCCGACGGAAGAGGCAATGGTAGGTACGGGAGACAAGGGATGAAACCCGTAAAAATCCAGATCAACGACCTCAGCGTCTACTACGACGGCCACCGCGCCCTCAACGACGTCACCCTATCCATCCACGCCAACGAGATCCTGGCCATCTTCGGCCCGGCCCACAGTGGGCGATCCACTTTGCTGCGAACCCTCAATCGCCTCAACGATCTCATTGATGGTGTTCTGATTGACGGCCAGGTGATGCTGGATGGTGAGGACATCTACGCCCCTGGTATGGATGTGGTCGCTCTGCGGCGTCGGGTGGGGATGGTCTTCGCCCTGCCCACCCCCCTGCCTGGTACCATCCGTAACAACATCACATACGGCCCTCGGCTCAGCGGTGTGCACGACAAAAACCGCCTGGATGCAATCATAGAACGAACTCTGCGTCAAGCGGCTCTGTGGGACGAAGTCAAAGATCGGCTCGATGAGCCAGCCGCGGCTCTCTCTGGCGGTCAGCGGCAGCGGCTGTGCATCGCCCGCGTTCTAGCTTTGGAGCCGGAAGTCATCCTTCTAGATGCCCCTACCTCTGGACTGGACCCCATCTCCACGGCCAAGGTCGAAGAATCGCTGCAGCAACTCAAAAAAGACTACACCATCGTCATCGTGCCCCATTCCGTCCAGCAAGCGGCCCGAGTGGCAGACCAGGC
>CAZGKH010000486.1:0-3520 GCA_964525665.1 uncultured Anaerolineae bacterium
TCAATCTCGCCCAGTCTGCTGATACCTGGACAATTCGACAGATCGTTCACCACGTTGTTGATGGTGACGACATCTGGAAGATTGGCATCAAAGCTGCCCTGGGCAACAGCAGCGGCACGTTCACCTTACAGTGGTATTGGGACAAGCCACAGGATGAGTGGGTGGAGAGCTGGGACTATGCGGGGCGAGCCCTCGAGCCATCATTGGCCCTCTTTCGCGCCAATCGTCGCCACATTCTACAACTGTTGAGCCAGATTCCCGATGCCTGGGAACGACACATCTCCATCAAGTGGCCTGATAGGCAAGTCGCGCAGATCACCATTGGTAACATCGTTGAGATGCAAGCAGATCACGTAGCACTTCACGTCAATGACATTCGCATGATTCGGCAGAGCCATGGTGTTTGACGAGAACCAACCCTCCCCCAGCCCCTCCCTGAGAGGGAGGGGGGAAAGCTTACAGGAGAAGAAGATGAACAGACACAAGTTGCTGCAGTGGATCATCAGCATAACATTGCTCCTTGGGCTCGTGGTCGGATGCAGTGCTCCCGCCATGGCGCCTACGCCTAGGCCACCGACCTCAGCCCCGACCGCCGTACCAACACCCACGCCTCGCGCCGATGGCCTGTCGGAAGAAGAGGCGGCGACCCTCAGCAGCCTGGAGCAGGTGGACGACTACCCGCTCTACACCATGCGCTACTACGGCGCATACGATCAGAGGACGTCTTCCGCGCAGACGGCATCGTCGCCCGCGTGGGCCTGTTCGCTTTTCGCGGCCCTCGGCGATGCGGACCATAAGCTCTATGGCCGCAACTTCGACTGGGAATACAGCCCGGCCGTGCTCCTGTTCACCGACCCACCGGATGGGTACGCTTCGGTCTCAATGGTGGACATTGCCTACTTCGGCTTCGAGGGAGCCAAGGCGGGCACCGTGACCGACTTGCCTCTCAGTGCTCGGCGCCCGCTTCTTGCCACCCCGTTCTGGCCGTTCGATGGCATGAACGAGCACGGCCTAGTCGTTGGCATGGCCGCCGTGCCGCCGGAGGACATGCGCCCCGATCCCAACAAAGAGACCATTGGCTCGCTGGGGGTGATTCGCGAAATGCTTGATCACGCCAGCAACGTGGACGAGGCCCTTGCCACCCTGCAAAGCTACAACATTGATTTCGAGGGTGGGCCGCCCCTCCACTACCTGATGGCCGACTCGTCGGGCCGCTCGCTCCTGGTGGAGTTCTACGAGGGTGAGATGGTCGTTATCCCCAATGAGACGCCCTGGCATCAGGCCACCAATTTCCTGCGCGCCTCGGCCGGCGAATCTGCGGAAGGGCGGTGCCGGCGCTACGACAAGATCAGCCAGCGACTCACAGAAGCTGAGGGTCAACTCTCCCTGCAAGACGCCATGGACCTCCTGGCCGACGTGTCCCAGGGGAGCACCCAGTGGTCGGTTGTTTACGAAATAAGCACCGGCGGCGTCAATGTGACCATGGCCCAAAAGTATGACAACGTGCACACCGTCCACCTGAGCTTAGCGGGCAAGTAACGATCCATCATAGCCGAAAAGGAGGAGCACATCACGATGAAGAGAATCACCATCCTGACACTTGTAGTTGGTCTGCTGGTCATCACCGCAGTGGGGTGTGGCGGCGGGGCGCCCTCCGGTGGGCCGCCCCGTGGCGTCGAGCCTGATACCCAGGCCACGGTCAGGGCGGCCATTGCCGGCACCAGCACGGCCCAGGCGGGCACGCAGGCGACGATTGACACTGCCGTCCAGGCCACTGGCGAGGCCCAGACGAGCGCCCAGGCGACGACTGACGCCGCTGCCCAGGGCGCCACCGAGGCTCAGGCGAGCGTCCAGGCGACGACCGATGCTGCTGTCCAGGCCACCGTTGTGGCCGAGACAAACGTCCAGGCGACGGTTGACGCCGCTGTTCAGGCCACCGTCGCTGCCGCCCCCACCCCCACCCCCTCGGCGGAATACGTTGCCCTGACCGAGGAAGAGCTGGCGGCTCTGATTGACCAGGCCGTTGCTGAGGCCACCGCCGCCACGCAAGCCTCCTCGGTAGCCGCTGCGGAGGCCACCGCTGATGATGCGGTCAATCAGGAAGAAGTGATCACGGTGGCGGTCTCCCTGGTGGAGGCAGAGGAAGCCATTGCCTACGCTGAGGATCTGATCGCTGCTTATTATGATCTGTATGGGGACTTAGCTACTGAAACCCTTGTCACTCTGCAGGCCATCGAGCAGGATTTGGCCATGATGGCCGAGAGCATGGTCGCCATCAATGCCACGCTCCAAGAGATCAATACGACCCTTGAGCAAGGACTGGCTCTGGCTGAAGAGACCATCGCTCAAATGGAGAACGCCGCCCAAACTGCCTACGACAAAGCCTCGGAAGCTCAAATGCAAACCCAGGGTTTGATTCAAGACCTGCAGGCCGAGCTGGGAAACCGGGCTGCAACCGCCCTATCTGTCCAGCCCAACAACGTGGCTACTGACCGCCAGGCTGCCATCCAAAGCGCGTTCGATTACCTCGACGCCGTAAGCCAATCCCTGGCCGACAACACCATCTCATCAAGCGAGCTGGCCAACATCGCTCAATTGGGGGCCAACGCCAGCGCCAGCCTGAGCGCCCAGGGAGGCCCGCAACTTCAGCAGTTGTCCGGCTCGGTCAACGACATCACTGCACAGCTTGCTCGTGGCCAGGTGCCTCAAGCTCAGGCCAGCATGGGCAACATGCAGGCTTCCTTGGGAGCCAGACCCTCCAGGCCGTGACCGCTCTACGATGTAGTGTTTTAAGGAGGAGAACCGTGCATCAACGACCGACCTTTCACGATGTCTTGAAGGCCAGGGCCGTTATCACTGGCCATCTGTCTCGCACACCGCTGTACCGCTACTCGTCGCTGTGCCAACTGCTGGGCTGCGAAGTCTACGTCAAGCACGAAAACCACCAACCGGTGGGAGCCTTCAAGGTGCGCGGCGGCATTAACCTGATGTCGCAACTCTCGGAAGATGAGCGGCGGCGGGGCGTCATCGCCGCCTCCACCGGCAATCACGGCCAGTCAGTGGCTTACGCGGCCCGGCTCTTCGGAGTGGAGGCCACCATCGTCGTGCCGGAGGGTGCCAATCCGGGTAAGGTAGAGGCCATGCGTGGCCTGGGAGC
Organism: uncultured Anaerolineae bacterium; assembly: GCA_964525665.1. Classification (GTDB taxonomy): domain Bacteria; phylum Chloroflexota; class Anaerolineae; order VGOG01; family VGOG01; genus CAYMKL01. The sequence goes on from CAZGKH010000486.1 coordinate 3,158, forward strand.
GCAGATCATATTCCACGGGCGGGACTTCGACCAGGCCCGCGAGCACTGCGAGGCTCTGGCCGACGAACGGGGCCACCGCTACATCCATTCCGGCAACGAGCCGTTGCTCATCGCTGGGGTGGGCACCGAAGCCCTGGAGATTCTGGAGGATCAGCCAGATACCGAAGTCATTATCGTGCCTATCGGTGGGGGCAGTGGGGCCGCGGGAGTCTGCATCGCGGCCAAAGCCATCAACCCGGCCATTCAGGTCATCGGTGTGCAATCGGAGCAGGCTCCAGCGGCCTACCGCTCGTGGAAGGAGCGGCGGCTGGTGGAGGACAAGATGGAGACGGCGGCCGAGGGCCTGGCCACGCGCACCGCCTT
>CAZGKH010000487.1:0-3519 GCA_964525665.1 uncultured Anaerolineae bacterium
CCGCAGGTAGTCGTTTGCTACGGAACCGGCGCTCTGCTGAACACACTGCGTCCCCTTTACGATTTCACGATCTACGCTGATTTGACCAGAGAAACGGTGCTCAAACGCAACAGGGAGTGGAGTGACCTGTCGGGCAAAACCCAGAGCATCAGCCCGAAGAAACTCTATTACGTGGATTTTCAGGTCAATGACCGACATCGGAACCGCCTGCTCGATCTCAAGCGCCATCGCCTCGATTTCTACGTTGATGGGAACAGGGGTCAAAGACCGATCTTGTTTCCGGCTTCGACGCTGCGAAAAATAACCACTGCCATTGCCAGTTGGCCCTTCAAGCTGAAATACATGTACGAGCCTGGCCCCTGGGGTGGTCAATGGCTGAAAAAGATCCGCCACCTCCCCGAAGACTGGGTGAACTGCGCCTGGAGCTACGAGCTCATCGCTCCAGAGATGAGCCTATTAGTCGCTGTTCAAGGGACGATTGTTGAACTGCCCTGGACCACCTTTTTCTACCTGCAATACGATCAGGTGATGGGCGATGTGCCCAAACGGCGCTTTGGCGGCGAGTTTCCCATTCGCTACGATTATCTGGATACGATGGGGGGCGGCGATCTTTCCATCCAGGTTCACCCCACCACGCCTTACATCCGCAAACATTTCGGCGAAAATTACCATCAGGGCGAGATGTATTACATCGTGGCAGCCAGGGAGGGCGCGACAGTCAATCTGGGTCTGAATGAGCGGACAAGAGAGGACGAGTTCCTGCAAGCGGCCAAACTGGCGGACGAACAGGGCATCAGGTTCGATTATCGAGATTACGTAAACAGCGTGCCGGCCCAGAAACACGACCTGCTGTTGATTCCACCAGGAACGGTACACGGTTCGGGGGAAGGGCTGGTGGTTCTGGAAATCAGCGCCACTACCTATCGTTACACCTTCAAAATCTACGATCACCTCCGCCCCGATCTGAACGGTGTCATGAGGCCGATTCACATCAGGCACGCCTTCAATGTGATCAAGTGGTTCAGAAGAAGCAAGTGGGTCGGCAAGAATCTGAAGCAACAGCCCAGGCTGGTCCGCTCAGGAGACGGATGGGCAGAATATCTAATCGGCGACCGACGAGAGTTCTTCCACGTCGTATTTCGGCTGGAGTTTAATCGGCAGATCGAGGATGATACGGAGGGCAAATTCCACATTTTGTCGCTGGTCGAGGGCGACGTGGTAGAATTGCGCTCTCTTGAAGACGAAGCCAGGAAGCTGTTGTTCAGGTATTCAGAAACCGTGATCGTCCCTGCGTGTTTCGGGAGATATCGAATCATCAATCGCGGGCAGAGTGTCTGCAAGATCGCCAAAGCGCGATTGAGATGAGGACGGGGACGCAGATGAACACAGATGAACGCTGATCTTTTAACTTCGATCGCCGAGGTCTCCGACCGAAGGCGGGGGCTCGGTCGGAGACCTTCGCCCATCAAGCGGCCAAAAAGGCAAAGGCATGTCGGAACTCCGAACTCCTGACAAGAAACGATTTCTTTCCGCTCTACGCTGCAAAGAGGGCGATCGGGTACCCAACTGGGAATTCTGTTTGATGAGACGGAATACGGAAGCCGTGTTGGGGAAAGGGACACTTGAACGAGTGCGCGAGAGTTACAGAAACCTGGACACTGTTTGGCCGCCCAGATCAGCGGATGAGCTTCATGACAGGAGCGCGTTGGCGGATTACAGTTGCTATCTTCCAGCCGAAGAGTATCGTCAGCTCCTTGAGGCTACGGGTCAGGACGCCATCATCTGTACCTTGAGCTGGAAGCCAAAATCAAGAAAGCCGGTCCATCCTGGAGTGATTGCCCGAAGTCAGGAGGGGGTGATACAGGAACGATCCGAACTGGACAGACTGCCGAAACCACCTTCGGCCGCGGACATGATGGCGCCATTAGACTATTACATCCATGCTTACGAGGACACGGATGTAGGAATCGGGGTCCTGTTGCGTTCTGTTTTCTGCAACACCTACGAAACTCTGGGCATGGAAAACTTCATGCTGAAAATGTACGACGATCCGGAACTGATAAGAATTCTTTTTGATATGTTTTTGGCATACAGCCTGGAAATCGTTGAAGCGTGCCTATCGAGAAGCATTGACTTCTTTGCCATAGATGATGATGTTTGTGGCAATAGCGGCTTTCTGGTCAACCCTGATTTCATGCGGAATCAGTGGCTGCCCAGAACCAAAGAGATTCTCGACCCCATAGTCTCGAACGACATTCCCGTCATTTTTCACTGCTGCGGCAATATCAAGCCCGTTATACCCATGGCTCTTGAGCTGGGTGTTTCCGCCGTGCACCCGATACAGCCTAACTGTAATGACATTCATTACTACAAGAAGGAATATGGTTCGGATTTGTGTCTAATCGGCAATATGGACCTGGCGGGCGTACTCAGCTTTGGAACGCCAGATGAGGTCAGGCAAGACACCATCGAACACATAGATACCCTGGCGCCCGGCGGGGGATACATCGTGGCTTCAAGTCATTCAATCACCGATGACGTTCCCCCAGAGAATTATCAGGCCATGATACGGGCAGCCTGGGAACACGGGAGGTACTTAAGCGATGAACGATGAGCATTGTGTAGCCAGTCTCGACATAGGAGGTACATCCGTGAAATCCGGGGTTGTTAAAACGGATGGTACATTGTGTGCCGGGTCTTTCCACGTGAGACCTGTTGACTCCGGAGGGACCGCCGAATCCATCCTGAAATCATTTGCACTTTCGCTGAGCGAAGTACTGGACATTGCTCAGAAAAGGGATTTGATTCTGGATGGAATAGGAATAGCCATCTGCGGGCCTTTTGATTATGAACGAGGGATCAGTAAGATCAGAGGGTTGGATAAGTACGAGTCACTGTACGACGTAAACGTAAAAGAGTACCTTCAGAAAGAACTTGAGCTGCCCCCGGATCTACCGATGTTGTTCGACGTTGACGCCTGGGCGTTCGGACGGGGAGAAGTCTGGACCGGCGCGGGAAAACCATACAGTCGAGTGATCGTTTTCACCATGGGAACAGGCGTAGGCAGTGCTTTTGCAGTGGACGGGAAAATAGTTGGCGAAGGGCCGGGCGTGCCCTGGTATGGCTGGATATCGGGCCAGAAGTACAGAGACGGAATACTGAATGACTACATTTCGCGGACCTACATGATCAATCGCTATGGAGCACTTACAGGGCTCGATCTTGACGTGAAGGAAATGGCCGACAGGGCGAGGGAAGGCGACAGAGACGCAGGAAAGGTTTTTGAGGAAATCGGATCAGAACTGGGTGGTTTCTTGAGGGAACATCACGTGGAAGAGTTCGGCGCCGAATGTATCATCTTCGGCGGGCAGATCTCCAAATCCTTTGAGCTTTTCGTTGGCCCTGTTAAGACTGCATTGGAAGGTATCGAGTCTCTCCGCGCCATACTCCCCGCAATGGATATCGAGTGCAGCGCGTTAAGAGGAGTGGCGAAACTCGTCTTCGATAGCGTAGACTAAG
>CAZGKH010000488.1:0-3515 GCA_964525665.1 uncultured Anaerolineae bacterium
CCAGCCAGATTGGGGACTACGATAGCGATTAGGATGGCCAGAACAGCCAGGACCACTAGCAACTCTACCAGCGTAAAACCACGCTCACTACGGATTCTTTTGAACATTCTTGTTACCTCCTTAATATTTTGGTCTTTTGTTTTATTTGTTGGTAATTCGCAATCTGGGACAAGCTTTTTAGTCTTAGTGGTTTCTCTCTCTTCCGCCTCCTTTCTTAACTGTCCAGATGATTCCTTCCCACAAATTAGCTTCTTTGACTGTGCCTCAATTATAACATAGCCTGGGAAACTATTGCGTGAAAATAGCGTGAATTTCGCGTGAATTCTTTATGAACAAAGAGGGCTCGCGGCCGGGGAAAACAAAAAGCCCCACCCGCCTGGCCTGGATCGCAAAACCCAGGCCATGATCATGCCAGGTCTAACAATCTAGCAAGAGTAGTGGGGCTAGTTATTCCTTTCCAACTTACCGACGACGGGAGCGACCTCCTCCTATCCACTCCCGCAGTTCCTCGGGATTGTCCGATTTGACGAATGCCTCTTCTGGGGTGATCAGGTTACTCTGAATGAGATCCCTCAATGCCTGATTGAGGGTCTGCATGCCGTATTGTGAACCGGTTTGAATGATGTTGGGCATCTGAAAGGTCTTCCCCTCTCTGATGAGGTTGCGAATGGCGGTGGTGGCGATCATCACCTCCACGGCAGGGACTCGTCCATTGCCACCTACCTTGGGGATTAATGCCTGGTATAATACCCCTTGCAGGGTGGTTGAGAGCTGAGAGCGGATCTGGGTTTGCTGGTACGGGGGGAAGACGTCAATGATGCGGTCAATGGCCCCAGGAGCGCTGGGGGTGTGCAAGGTAGCAAGGACCAGATGCCCCGTCTCCGCAGCCGTGAGTGCGGTGGAGATGGTTTCCAGATCGCGCAACTCCCCCACCAGGATGACGTCGGGGTCCTGGCGAAGAACACGCTTCAGTGCAGCCGCGAAGGACTTGGTATCGGCTCCCAGTTCCCGTTGGGTAATGAAGCACTTCTTGTCCTTGAAGAGATACTCTATCGGATCCTCCACGGTCACCACTCGACGGGCTTCCCTTTCATTGAGATAATCTAGCATAGCCGCCAGGGTAGTAGATTTGCCGCTGCCGGTGGGACCCGTGACCAAGATCAGCCCGTCCGGTTTCATAACCATAACCTTGCACACCTCCGGCAGCCCCAGCTCTTCCAGGGGAGGGATCATCCAGTTCACTTGGCGAAAGACCAAAGTGATGGTTCCCCTCTGAAAGGCAGCATTGACGCGAAAGCGGGCCAATCCTGGGACGCTATAGGCAAAGTCCAGTTCCATTTCCTCATTGAAGGCTTCCCTCTGTTCCTCAGTGGTTATGTGCTCAAGACCCTCCTGCATCTCCTCAGGTGTGATACGCGAGTCATCATAAGGAACAAGTGCGCCGTGGATACGCAGCACGGGCGGGCTGCCCGTCTTTAAGTGTAAGTCAGAAGCCTCGCGCTCAACCACAGCACGAAGCAGATCGTCAATGTTCATAATAAACACCTCACATACCAGTCTATGATCTGCTGTCCATATAGCATAGCCACCATCCCTCCTGCAACAAGAAAGGGAGCAAAGGGTATGGGATCTTTGCGCCCTTTCAGGCCGGTCAGTAGCAAGCCCCCCCCCAGCGAGCCTCCCGCCACAAATGATATGAGAAGGGCGACAAAGACAGCGGGGAAGCCCACCACCAACCCAATGAAAGCGGCCAGTTTGACATCGCCCATCCCCATCCCGGCCGGATAGATGAAAGCGATGAGGAAAAGCAGTCCGAAGCCGACCAGGCCTCCGGCGAGCAGCTTCACCGCATCCTGGTTGGGGGTAATGGGGATAGCCATCAAGGCAACGACGATGGCCGGATAGATAACCCGATTGAGCACCAGGCGGTGCTCCAAATCAATGAAGAAGATGACGACGAAGAAACAAGTGTACAGGGTGGCTAGCAGCAACCCAAGAGGCTTGCCCTGAGCTTGCCGAAGGGAAAGATCGTAACGATACCAAAGCAAGACGAAGAGCAACCCCGTCATTGCCTCGACCAACAGGACACGCCGGGGTATCGGTGCTCCACAATAGCGGCACCTTCCCCTTAGAAAGAGATAGCTGAACAGAGGGATCAAGTCGAGTGGAACCAATCTTCGTCCACAGGCAGAACAATGAGAGGGTGGTGAAACGATGGAGCCACCCTCCGGCAGACGATCTATGCAAACGTTGAGGAAACTGCTGACGTTCAATCCCAGCAAGGCGTAGAGCAGGACCATTTGAGCCGCTCAAGCCTCCCTATTTGCTTTGAGAGCAAGCCCAAGGTTGACCATGAACTGGGGAACGGGCAGAGTCTCCGGATACTCCAATGGTGGCTTGGGTGTCTCAATGGTATACCCCATCTCAGCCTGGATGGTCTCGCATACGCTGGGTATACCTGTCAATTCACCCGTCAGGAAAACCGGCACGGTGGGCTCTAGCAGTTTATCGGGGTGGCTATGGTTGTAGAAATCAATAGTTCGAATTACCTCTTCGACCAAGCGGCGAGCCTTCTGTTGTGGGTCGAGGCCCTCCCTATGCAGAACCGCGCTCCGCGTGATGTCTGGGACACCATCCGCCACCACTATCACGTGGAAGCTTTCGTTTTCCAGGTCAGCGATAACCGCATTCCTCTGGCTAACAGCCCTTACAAGGGCAAGCGGCTTGAGATCTATCGCCTTGAGCTGGATCCCAACCATTTGGAAGGCGCTGATGTGAGCGTCCACGATATCCCGTGGCGCACCCAAGACGTAGACCTGCTGCATATCATCTTTCACGCCGATTACCTGGTGGGAGAGATAAAGCTCGTCCACGGGCACGGGCATCACTCGCCTTGCCTCGCGAGTGACAGCATCCGCCAGTAGATTCGGCCTCATCCTGGGCAAGTCAAAGATCTGAGAGGTCGAACCCAACCCTATCACCGTCAGGCTGGTGATGACATCCTTCTTGGGTGCTTTGTGCTCCCCAAAAAGAGTCTCCAGAGCCAAACCCACCTGTGCGGGGTCAAGTATGAGACCGTTCTCGACCAAGCCAGGGGTAAGAGGTAGTTGCCCCCACTTCTGAACTTTGCTCCCTTTGACCGTAAGCAGTCGCAGGCTCCTCTCCTCAATGTTAACTGTCACCTTTTCTTGACTACTGCCCCGCAAACTTAGTCTCATGATAAACCTACCTTTTTTCTGTTCGCCGAAGGTCTCCGACCGAGGCGAAAAGGGCTCGGTCAGGAGACCATTCGGCTGAGCTCACGACGAAGCCTTCGCCTGGCGACAAAGGTTAATCTATTGGATGGGGATGAGCAGCTTCTGTCCTATATAAATGGTATCATCGGGCAGCCCGTTGGCTGCCATGATAGCCTCCACAGTCGTATCATATTCTTTGGCTATGGAGTACAAAGTATTGTGCAGTGAGTAGTCTTGCCCTACCACATGGATGATGTACTGCGACTCTGGCGTTGGAGT
>CAZGKH010000489.1:0-3508 GCA_964525665.1 uncultured Anaerolineae bacterium
TTTCCCCAGCGCCGAGGTGATGAGGTCGATCTCCAGCCCAGGTACCTGCGCAAACAACTGTTGCGCGGCAATGAGTTCAACCTTGTGCTGGCCGGGGGCGGGTTTGACCGCTCAGCCCTGGGGGGCACGTGCTCCCCGAGCATCAGCGCCGGCCGCCCTTCCCCCGACTTATTGAGCTTGCTCTTTCCGCGCGCGCGAAGGGGCTGCGCGGACAGGCGTGTGCTTCGCATGCTGGAGTCATCCATCTCGGGACGGTTGGGGATTCACGAGCAGGTCGTGGACGGCGGCCGCCTTGCACCCGGCCAGTCCCCACGGCGGGCACTTGGTCCGCTCTTGAACTGTGGTCAGGAAAGCATCGTGGTCCAGGATCAGATAATCGCGGTAGTGGCCCAGGCCGCCGCGGAACTTGCCCGGCCCGCCCGAATCCTGACGCACCTCGTAGCGCTCCAGCCGCAGCGGGAAGCGCGCTTCGAGCACTTCCACCGGCACGTTGCGGGTGTCGCCATCGGCGATGGCGATCAGCACGTTTTCGCCGTCGCGGTTGGCGAAAGCGCCCCAGCCGCCGCCCTCCGGCTCGACCTGCATGTAAGGCCGGCCAGTGCGCGGATCCACCCCGTAGATAAAGACAGCGCACACGTCGCAGTAATGAGCAGCTGGAACCCGGTCGGGAATGGCGTCGGCGAGCGCCTTGAAGATGGTGTCGCACAGCGTCATCAAGATGATGCCGTAGACGGCTGAAGGGGCCGGCAACTGAGCGTTGAACATCGAGTCGTCGGGAACAATGATCTTGAGCGGCCTGAAGTCGCCTTCCGTCACCGGCGTGAGCGGCGAGGTGACGCACTTGAAAGCCACCCGCACCCCGGAGATAGTGGCTGCCAGGCCGCAGTTGATGGGCCCGGTGCACTGCGGCTCCGAGCCGGTCAGGTCAATGGTCATCTCGTCGCCGGCAATGGTCACCGTCACTTTCACCTTGGGCTGGTCAACGTCCACGCCGTCGTCGTCCATGAAGGCCTCGGCGGTATAGACGCCATCCTTCATCCTGGCGACAGCGCGGCGGCTGGTCTGCTCGCCTTCGTTGTGCATCTGGGTGATGCAGGCCTGGACGGTCTCCACACCGTAGCGCTCTACGATGGCCTGGAAGCGCTGCTCGCCGGTGCGCCCGGCCGCAATCTGAGCCCGCAGGTCGCCCAGCACGCTGTCTGCGTAGCGCACGTTGTCACGCAGAATCTGGAGGATGCTGCGGTTGGGCTTGCCGGCCTCATACAGTTGCACGGAGCGCAGCCGCAGCCCCTCCTGGTAGATCTCCGTCGTGTCCGTAAGCCAGCCGCCCGGATCACGGCCGCCCACGTCCAGCCAGTGAGCACGGCTGGCAGCGAAGCCGATCAGCTCTTCGCCATCGTTCACGAACACCGGACTGATGACGGTCATGTCGTTGAGGTGGGTGCCGGAGGTATAGGTGTCGTTGATCATGTAAACGTCGCCGGGCTCGAAGTTCTCCAACCCGACGTCGCGCGAGACCACCTTGACGGCCTCACCCAGGTTGCCCAGGAAGATGGGCAGCCCGGCAGCCTGGGAGATGATGTCGCCGTTGCGGTCAAACAGGCCAACGCTGAAGTCCAACACCTCGTAGATGATGGTGTTGTAGGCCGTGCGCATCAGGTTGATCTTCATTTCATCGGCGGCAGCGTTCAAGCCATGCCGAACGATTTCCAGGGTAATTGGGTCTACGGTAGTCATGCGGTTTCCTCCTCGCGGGTGATGAGCAGGCTGCCCAGACTGGTGACGGTCAGGCGGAAGCCAGGGTTAAGCACGGTCGTGGCGCCGGTCTCGAGCACCAGGGCCGGGCCTACAATGACGTTGCCGGCCAGTAAACCGTCCCGGTCGTAGACCGGGCAGTCAGCAAAGTCTCCGTTACTCTCAAAGTACACCGGCAAGTCGCCACGCCGGGCCTCGGAAGGGGGAGTTGCGCCGCCCTCGGACAGCACTCGTAGGTCGAATCTGGGCATGCGGCCAAAAGCCGTCAGCCGCAAGGTGACCACCTCCACCGGTTCCTCAGGAGAGGCGTGGCCGTAGGTGCGCTCGTGAAGCCGGTCAAACTCGGCACGGATCGGCGATAGCCACTCGCCGCTCAATTCCCCTGCCACCGGAACGGTCACGGTGTACTCCTGGCCGACGTAGCGCATATCCAACGCGCGCTGGAAATCCATCTGTACCTCGGTCACACCCTGGTCGGCCAGCGTTTGCCGCGCCTCGGCGACGAGCTCCTGGTAGCGGCTCTCCACCGTTTCGGCGTCCAGATCGGTGGCCAGGCTCAGCGAAACGCGTGCCAGGTCGTGGCGGATGTCGCTGAGCAGCATCCCCAACGCTGAGAAGTGGCCTGGGGCCATGGGGACGAGAACGCGGGGAATGCCGAGTTCCTCGGCCAGGGCGCAGGCGTGCATGGCGCCTGCGCCGCCAAACGGCAGCAGCACGAACTCGCGCGGGTCAAAGCCACGCTCAATGGTGATGGCGCGGATAGCGTGCCCCATCCTGGCATTGATGATGCGGATGATCCCGCTGGCTGCCTCGACGGTTTCCAGACCGAGTGGCTCGGCGACTTGCTTGGTCACGACTTCCCGCGCGGCGTCAGTATCCAACGACATCTCCCCGCCCAGGAAGTAGGCCGGGTCGAGCCGACCAAGCATCAGGTTGGCATCGGTTACAGTTGCCTCCCCTGGTCCTTGCCCAGGGACAAGGGCCTGGCCGCCGCGCCCATAGCAGGCCGGGCCGGGGTCGGCCCCAGCGCTTTGCGGTCCGACGTTGAGTGAGCCTGTCTCGCTGATCCAGGCGATAGAGCCGCCGCCCGCGCCGATGGAATGGATGTCAATCATCGGCACGAGCACCGGGTGGCCGTCTACTTGCGTCTCGCTGGTGACTCGCGTGGCCCCCTCGTAGGTGAGCGCCACGTCCGTGCTGGTGCCCCCCATGTCGAACGAAATGACATTGTCGAAGCCTTCCAACTCACCCACGTGCGCGGCACTGATAGCGCCGCCGGCCGGGCCGGACATGATGCTGTGTACCGGCGCGGCCTTGGCCGCCGAGGCCGGCATGATGCCCCCGCTGGACTTGTTGATGAAGAAGGGGCGCCGGTAGCCTTGCTCTGCCAATCCCTGCTCGACGCGCGTCAGGTACTCCACCACCACCGGCGCAATGAAGGCGTTGATCACCGTGGTGCTGGTGCGCTCGTACTCGCGCCACTCGCGCACCAGTTGGTGCGAGAGGGATATCGTCGCCCCTGGGTAGACCTGATTGATGATCTCACCGGCCTGCAGTTCGTGCACCGGGTTGGCGTAGGCGTGCAGGAAGCAGACGGCGATGGAATCAATGCCAGCCTCCTTGAAGGTCTGCATGGCGGCCACCACGTCCTCTTCCACCAGCGGCGTCAGTACCTCCCCGCGTCCGTCCAGTCGCTCCCGCACCTCCAGCCGAAACTCGCGTGAGACCAGCGGCTGGGGCTTAAGGTAGAACA
>CAZGKH010000490.1:0-3501 GCA_964525665.1 uncultured Anaerolineae bacterium
TCAAGAACTACACCCCGCCTCCGGTCACTCCCACCCCGACGCCGACGCCAGAGGCCTTCCAGTTGCAACACCTGAGCAGTGTCGCCCTCACCACCGACGAGGAGGGAGGCGGGGCGCGGCCGGAGCTGGTCTTCGCCAACGGGCGCTTCTTCGTCGTCTACCTGGGTAACATCTTGGCCGGCTCAGGGGGTCGGGCTTTCAAAGTGAAGGTCTTCGACCGGGACTTCACCACCGAGATCACGGCGCGCGACCTGGTGACCTCCACTGCGGAATACGGTGGTCCCACCGACATCCGCGTGACCTCTGACGGCGAGTCCCTCTACGCCTTCTACGAGACAGCCAGCCCCCAGCAGGGGGCGCACCTCTTCGCCGCCAAATACGCCCTCACCGACGACTTCCCCCTCCTGGCCTACACCGCCGAGCCCATCGCCACGGGGCCCTACTGGCACGACGCAGAGTTTGGCGACGAGACGCTGGACGACCCGGCGTCGGTGCTGGGGCCTGCCCTGAGCCCTGCCGAAGGGCCGGATTCCGTTTTCGTGATGACCAAGATACGAGCAGAGATAACGCCTGACGCGGACACTGTCTATCGCCTGCGGGAACTGACCACCGACCTGGTCCCCATAGGCCAACCACTCGACCTGGACGTGTCCGACGCTGCGGATGGGCCAGCCCAGGTCAACAGCCTGTTGTACGTAGATGGCAGCTTCTACGCCGCTCTGCCCACCACCATTGCTCCCATGTGCGGGCCAGGAGGAGGCCCCGACGTGGCCGACCACGACCTGATGATGATCCGCTTCGACGATGACTGGACCTTCAATGCCGCCAGCGACGTCTGGACCCTTTCCGACTGTCCGGAGGTGGAGCGGTACGTCTCAGGGTTCGACCACGACGACGACGGTTTCTACGTGGCCTACCACGCTACACCCCGCACCTGGACGTGTGAGCCGGGCGGCCCGCCGCCCGGGCCTGGTCCCGGTGAAATCGTCTGGTTGAAGGTTTTCGACGACGAGCTTAACCCAGTGGACGCGGTCAAGGTTAGCGGGGCCGCCTTTGGCAATCACCCCGCCGTCGAGGTGGTGGGCGATCTCGTCTACGTGGCCTACGGATACAAGGAAACGCAGGATGCGAGTGAGAACGTGGTCGTCGAGGTCTACCAGAAGGTGCCGCGCGAAGAGGGTTACCAACCCCAATTCTGCGGCGAGTACATAGACGCCCTCGACGCTCGCCAGGAGGTATCACGATGAATACACTGAAGACGTTGACTGTTCTGCTTCTAATCGCGCTGCTGATCGCGGCATCGTTCGCCGTGATGAGCGACGAATCCCCCAGTTTGGCAGAGACGCAAGGCTTGGAGCCCACGATGGCTATCTGCCAGGCCTGGATCCAGGAAAATCACAGCCTCGACTATAACAACCACGGCTGCCAGGAGCATGCCGACATCCTGAATTCCGTGGCCAGCCAGGGTGGGGGCGTCATCCCCGTGGGCGACAACCGTTTCTCCATCGTCTGGTTCCCCGACGATTGGGAGCAACGGTCGGACCGTACGCTGGTCGTCACCCTCCACGGCAGCGGTGGATGCACCGAGCCCAACTACCAATGGTGGACGGAGCGTACCGCCGGGCACCAGTACGCTGTGGTTTCGTTGCAGTACGCCGAGGAGGACTCGATCGGCGGGGACCTGCTCTTTGACAACGGCGCTCAGATTTACGAGAACCTGCGCACCGCCCTCAGCGATCTGCGCGCCCATTGTCCCCTCGCCGACACCTCTCTGGCGTTGCACGGCTTTTCCAAGGGCTCAGCGCGGGCCGTCGAGCTGGCCCTGATGGACCGGGCCCCTGACGGCATGAAGACCTTTGCCGCTTTCGTGGCCGATTCGGGGACCGGATTCGCCGAGAGCGGTGGGGAGATCCCCCCGTACCTGCAAAACGCACCGCCAGGCGCCTACAGCGGCGCGCACTTCTGGCTCTACTGTGGCGAGCTGGACCACGGCGGCCAGACGTGCACCGACATGGACCGGCTGGCGCCCATCATCCATGACCTGAGCGGGACGGTGGATGCGCTCTACAAGAACCCCAGCGGCGGGCACGGCATTTTCATCACCCAACCGGAGGAGGCTCCCACCGCGGCCCAACTGGCCTTGTTCGACTACCTGGACGGCCTGGAGCCACTGCCGTCGGGCTTCCGCTGCCTTCTGCCCTTCGTGGTCAGCAACCAAACCTCTACCCCCACCCCTACGCCGCCCCCGGATCACTACGAGCCGCCCATCAACGTGACCTTCAACGTCCACCTGGACCCGGTTCTCGACGACTACACCCAGTGGCAGGAGCGGAAGGACAACCTCCTCTGGCTGGAGTCCTTCGTGGACGGCTATAGCGGGGAATACCAACCCAAGCTCAATATCGAGGTTCAGGGCGATCACGCGGAGTTCTATCTTGACCCATACGACCCCGAGGCAGCCGAGGGGCGCACAGCCCTGGCCGATCTCTACGCCGCCGGCCATTCCTTCGGCACCCACGCCCACAACTCAGTCCGCGGCGAGACTCCCCACTCGTGGGTGAAGGTCCCGGAGCCCTCCACCTCCGCTGATGCGGTCGAGAGCTGGCAGGACCACATCGGCTACGCGGAGCAACTATACGCCGAGATCACCGGCAACAGCGATCCTGAGTTCCTGCGCCAACTGAACGCCAGCGCGGTCATGTTCCTCCCCAAAGACTCCGCCGAAATGCAACTGGCCTTCACCGGCGTGTACAGCGACCCCGTCAGCGGTGAGACAGTACCGCACGGTTTCAGCATCCAGACAGGCGGTAAGAACGAGCATTTCTACTGCCTCTACGACCACGACGTCCAAAACCCCTGGCGACCCGGCGCCCACGGCGCTCTGGACGAGGACCTGACCAACACTGCCTATGTCACCATTCCCCAGATGCCTCCGCTGGGCAACATAGGCGTTCACGCCCACATCCCTGACTGCATCCAGGACAACTCCGTCCCCTCCCGCCAGCGGATGTTCATCCAGGAGTTCCTGGAACGCCTCTATCGCGAGTACGCCGACGCGCCGGACAAAGTCTGGACCTTTGGCTGGCACGAGCACCTGTTCGACATCTACCCCGCTGGCACCAGCGGGCCGGGCAAGCACGATTTCCGGGAAGACCTGGAGCTTATGGTGGACTGGCTCAATGAACGCTTCATCGGCCAGGAGACAGCTAATGGTAACCTCGTTGCCCAGTACGCCACCGTAACCGGAGTGCGGGACGAGTTCGAAGCCTGGGAGGAGAGCAATCCGGGTGTGTCATCCTTCGAGCTCAGTCAATACACCGCCGACTGGGACAACTATCCCTACGAGCTCAAGGGGCTGGCGCGGGAGCTGGCCAACGCCCACTACGACGCCGCCTTGCTCCCGCCCGACTCGACTTTGCAGGTCTACCGCCTAGAGCGCTGCCCCTCGTCGCTGCGAGGCGAGGCGCAGGGTCACTGGGTGGAGGAGACCGACGGCACCTC
>CAZGKH010000491.1:0-3479 GCA_964525665.1 uncultured Anaerolineae bacterium
TCGGGAGGGTGGGCGGACCGTTGGCGCGGGCGTGATCACTGAAATCCTCGATTGAAGGAATGTAAATGGCTAAGAAGGCGATACGGCTCACAATCACCCTTGCCTGTACCGAGTGCAAGGAGCGCAATTACACAAGCAGTAAAAACAGGAGAAACGACCCCGGCCGTTTAGAACTGAGAAAATACTGTCCCCGGTGTCGAACGCATACGTCTCACAGAGAAACAAAATAGCCGATGACAGATAGCCATCGTGGCAACAGCCAAAGGCTATTTGCTACGCAGGCCAGTAGCTCAATTGGCAGAGCAGCGGTCTCCAAAACCGCAGGCTGTGGGTTCGATTCCTACCTGGCCTGCCAGAGATATCGAATCAAGACACCGTCCCCTGAGGCGGTGTCTTGAACGATAGGGTTGGTCATAACTGAGCAGGAGAGAAAGATTGGCCAAGGCATCAGTTAAAAAGGACAATTTCATAGTAAGATACCTCAAGGAAACCAGAGCAGAGTTGAAGAAGGTAAGTTGGCCTACTCGTCAAGAGGCACTGAACTTAACCCTCATCGTGGTTGCTTTCACGATTTCTATGGCCGCTTTCTTAGGTATCATAGACTACATCTTCGCCTGGGTATTCGGCCTGATAATCAGATAGACACTCTAGAGGCAGGTGAAACCATTCAGGTTATCATGACAGATATGGATTGGCCTGCCTTTTATCTGAATGGAACAGAGAGCGTTTCCTAAAGCGAAAGCAAAGTTGACATGGAAGAGTTGGTAGAGGAAAAAGAGCTAATAGAAGAGCCAGAAGGGGCGAACGAGCCAGAGTCGGAAGAGAAGCCAGAGTCAGACGGAAGAGCCTGGTACGTGATTCACAGCTACTCCGGCTACGAGAACAAGGTTAGAACCAATCTGGAACAGCGCATCGAATCCATGGGGATGCAAGACAAGATATTCCAGGTAGTCGTGCCCACAGAAGAGGAGATCGAGGTAAGGGATGGCCAGCGGCGAATCACTGAGAAAAAGATCTTCCCTGGCTACATCCTGGTAGAGATGCTCATGACCGACGATTCCTGGTACGCAGTACGCAACACCCCTGGGGTGACCGGCTTCGTCGGCATGGGCAAAAAGCCCACCCCCTTGCGTCCTGAGGAAGTCCAGAGGATTATGAAGCGCATGGAGGAAGAAGCGCCAAAGATAAAGGTGACCTTCCGCCCAGGACAAAGAGTCAGGATCATAGACGGCCCCTTCATCGATTTCGTGGGTGCCGTTGACGACATAGACATGGACAAAAGCAAAGTGCGCGTGTTGGTCGCCTTTTTCGGTCGAGATACACCTGTTGAATTGGATTTCCTGCAAGTGGAGAAAATGTAGGTTAATACTTTTGATCGCCGAAGGTCTCCCGACCGAGGCGAAAGAGGAGAATGAATGGCTAAGAAGGTTAAAGCAATCATCAAACTACAGATACCGGCTGGCAAAGCAAACCCAGCCCCACCCGTCGGGCCGGCCTTGGGTCAGCACGGCATTAATATCATGGCCTTTTGTAAGGAATACAACGCTCGCACATCAAGCCAGGTGGGCAGTATCATTCCCGTCGAGATAACCGTCTACCAGGACCAGTCTTTCACTTTTGTGACCAAGACCCCACCCACCGCCGACCTGCTGAGGAAAGCTTGTGGTATAGAGAGAGGTTCCGCTGAAGCTCGGCGACAAATAGTGGGCACCATCACTCGAGAACAATTGCGAGAGATTGCCGAGTTGAAAATGAAGGATCTCAATGCACTAGACCTGGCCAGCGCCGAGCGCCAGATCGAAGGCTCGGCCCACAGTATGGGAATCCAAATTGCAGATTAGTATATCTTGAGGAAAAAGATGCCGAAAAAAAGCAAGAAGTATCTAGAAGCGCGCGAGCAGGTGGATCGAACAAGACACTATCCACCCGAGGAAGCTATCGAGCTAGCCAGGAAGACCTCTCACACCAATTTCGATGCCACAATGGAAGTACATATACGCCTGGGAGTGGATCCTCGCCACGCCGATCAACAGGTGAGGAGTGTGGTGCTCCTACCCCACGGGCTGGGTAAGGACGTACGGATCCTGGTCTTTGCTGAAGGCGAAGCGGAGAAGATAGCCAGAGAGGCTGGAGCTGATCACGTAGGCAGCGACGATCTAGTCAAGCAGATCCAAGATGGCTGGCTAGACTTCGATGTCGTCATATCCATACCCCAGATGATGGGCAAGGTAGGCAGGCTGGGCAAGATTCTGGGGCCCAGGGGGCTGATGCCCAATCCCAAAGCGGGTACCATCGTTCCTGCCGAGGATCTACCGCGGGTCATCAAAGAATCGCGTCTGGGCCGGGTGGAGTTCAGGGTTGATAAAACAGCTAACCTGCACGTACCTATCGGTAAGGTCAGCTTCCCATCAGAGAAACTTCTGGACAACATGGCGGCACTGTTTGAGGCGGTCAAGAAAGCCAGACCTGCCAGCGCCAAAGGACAATACGTCAGAAAAATCACCCTGGCCACAACCATGGGGCCGGGCATCAAACTCGATGCCTCTCAGGCACTGGCTCTGGAAACAGCTTAAGTCAGGATCAAACGAATACACAAGCCTAAGACAGCAGGTGCGCAGAGGCGCTTAATTGAAGGCCTGCCGAGGCAAAGACAATGAGAAGATGATTTTCCCAAGTCTTTGTGTCGGCGGCACAAAGACTTGTGTCTTTCTATGTCCACCCATTAAGAGCTTTCCCGGAAAGTGCTCGGCGCCCCGTCTCCGGAGAGACTTTCGAAGGATGACTTCGCTTTCAAGGGCCTTCCGGAAGACCTCATTAAGAGTTCTCCCAGAAAGTGCTCGAAGCCCCGTCCCCGGGGCGGCTTTCGTAGCGCAACCACGCCGGCGACGCCCCCGAGGACGGGGGCTGGGAGCGTTTCCAAAGACTTTCCGGGAAAGCGCATTAACCAAAAGGAGGTGATGAAAGATTGGCCATATCAAGGGAGAAAAAAGAGCAACTGGTATCCTGGTATACCGATTTGTTCTCGCGTAGCAACGCGGTTATTTTGACCGACTATCGAGGATTAACGGTGGCGAACATCAGCCAACTGCGCAGAAAGCTGCAAGAGGCTCAGAGCGAATACCACGTGGCCCAAAACAGGCTGTTGAAGCTGGGCCTAAAAGAGGCGAATCTACCTGTCCCCGAGGACCTTCTGAAAGGCCCAACGGCTGCTGGTTTCTGCTTCGAAGAGGTGCCCGCTGTGGCCAAGACGCTGGTGGACTTCAGCAAGGAGTCCAAGATCCTCGTTATCAAGGGAGGGATCCTGGGTGACAGGATAATCAGCGCCGATGAGGTCACATCTCTAGCCAAATTGCCGCCCCGAGAGATTCTGTTGGCCCAAGTCTTGGGCACGATCCAAGGGCCGGCTGGCGGGATTGCTAGGGCTGTTGCCGGCAGCATCCGCAGTGTTTTGTACGTGCTGAAAGCACGAGTCGAACAAC
>CAZGKH010000492.1:0-3479 GCA_964525665.1 uncultured Anaerolineae bacterium
CGCCCCCCTCCCTACTCCTTTTACACCCCCGTGCCCAGGCTGTGGGGTATCTCGGTTCTGGATGACCAGATGCTGGGCGGCGCCATCATGTGGGTGCCCGGAGGGATGATGTATGCCCTGGCAGCCATCGTCCTGCTGGCGCGCCTGCTGGATTATGAGGAGAAGAGGACGGCATTGAACCAGGAGATTTGAATATGACACAGCAAGATCAGCGCATTCAGTGGCTCCGCCATCCGGAGGCGGAAGCTTTCGTGATAGGCAAGCTAGCCCAGTTTGCCGCCGACGTGCCACCTGTCCGGACTCTGCAAGCGAGACTGATGACTCAAACCAGCACCTACCTGGTGGACTGGCTGGATCATCTGGTGCTGGCCGACGGCGATGCGGCCCGGGGGCAGTTGGGCGACCTGGGCTTCGAGACGGAGGATGTAGAGGCTGAGCCAGGCGACGTGGTCTATCATCATCATCCTGGGGCCATCTTCCCGCGTCTGGTGCTGCGAGGGGAGACCGGAGACCCACCGGGCACCGCCGTCGCCGCTGCCATCCAGGTGGAGGAAGCCGCTGCCTTCCTGATGGCCCAGCGAGCGGCTGCCCCCATTGAGGGAACAGTGCTAAGCTCCTACCGCCGGGCCAGAGTGTGGCAGACAGGCGGGCGCGAGTTCCTGGTGGTGGAGCGGCGAGGCCACCGAGGATTTGTGCCAATGGACATGGCCCCGGACTATCCCCAGCGCTACCTGAATGCCTTCGAACGGTGGGCCTCCCGGCCGCGCCAGTACAACGACGTGCTCCATGGGTTGGAGCAAACCCTGGCCCTGGCCCAATCACTGGCGGATGACCTGGGAACAGATACGGCTGCCTGGGTCGCCTTTGCAGTTGAACGAGCCTGTTGGCAGCAGCGCAATCGGGCCGGACAGATCCAGAAGAATCGCCAGGATAGCTTGGGTTTGGGGTGGGCCAACCACGACCACCACGCCTTCCGCAGCTCCCGGGAGGCCTTCCCCCTGCTCATTCAGATTATGGAGACCTTTGGCTTCCGCTCTCGCGAGCGGTTTTACGCTGGCGCCGAGGCTGGATGGGGGGCGCAGGTGATGGAACAGCCGGCTTGCCGTTTGGTCGTCTTCGCCGATGTGGACCTGGCCCCCGACGAAGTGGCGGGAGACTTCGCCCACCGGCCTCTTGCGCCCCGGCGTGAGCTGGGCACGATTGGATTGTGGTGCGCCCTGCACGGCGAATCAATGCTAGCCGCCGGATTGCACCACCTGGCTGCCCGTTTCGACTTCGATGCCGTCACCACCGACTTGGCCGCATCGGGCATAGGGATGATGCGGCCTTTCAGCAGCTTCTCCTACCTGCAGCAAGCTTTCACTAAAGGGGAGCGATGGCGTGTGCCCTTGGAGCGACTGGAGCGTCTGGCTTTGGCCGGCCAGGTTGACGAGGCCCAGCGAGAGCGCTTCGCCGAGAAGGGAGCAGTGAGCAGCCACCTGGAGAACATTCAGCGGCGTGAAGGGTTCAAGGGGTTCAACCAGCAGACGGTGAGCGACATCATACGTCGCACCGACCCACGGATCGAATACGCAGCGGAATGAGCCGGCAACTCAACGGAGAACGTATCGTAATGAAGGATCATGCACCGTCCTCGCGCTCGTTCGACCTGCTGGCCCTGCCGGGCCTGGGCCGTTTCTTGCGCTGGCGGCAGACCTCCGCAGTGATGCGTCTTGTGGTGTTCTTGATCGCGGTGCTCATGGTGATGCATGGCCTGACAGGGCCTCGGCTGGCGCCCAAGAATCTGGCCACGGTGCTGACCTGGATCTACTTTCGGGGGCTGATGGGGCTGGGCCTGCTGGTAGCAGGGAATCTCGTCTGTATGACTTGCCCCTTCATCCTGATCCGCGACCTGGCCCGCCGCTTCTTGGTCAAGGTGCGACGAACTTCAGAAGTGCGTCGCATCTCCTGGCCGCGTAGATTGCGCAACAAATGGCCGGCCGTAGCTCTGATGGTGCTCATTCTCTTCTGCTATGAACTCTTTGACCTGTGGGCCAGGCCCGATTGGACGGCTGTGCTCATTCTGATCTACTTTGTCGCGGCAGCGGTGCTGGGCATCCTGTTCCGGAGGGCCCCTTTCTGCAGCTATCTTTGCCCCCTGGGCCAATTCAACCTGGTGGCGTCGCTGGTCTCTCCGCTGGAGGTGAAGGTTCGCGACCAGCAGATTTGTGCGACCTGCTCTACCAAGGACTGCATCCGAGGACGGGACAATCTGCCGGGCTGTGAGCTGGGCCTTTTCCAACCGCGAAAGGTGGGGAACATGAACTGCCATTTCCGCCTGGACTGCCTCCGTGCCTGCCCCTACGACAACGTGGGGATCATGGCCCGGCTGCCGGCCAGCGAGCTGTGGGTGGATACCTGGCGCTCCGGCATCGGGCACTTCTCCCGTCGCCCCGACCTGGCGGTGCTAATCGTGGTCTTTACCTTCGGCGCGCTGCTCAATGCCTTTGGAATGGTCAAGCCGGTCTACACGCTGGAAGCCTGGCTGGCCGACTTGCTGAACACCCGCTCCGAGGCGCTGGTGCTGGGTCTTATCTTCATCGCTGCACTGGTGGTGGCTCCGGCGGCGCTCCTGGGGCTGGCTGCGGCGCTTACCCGGTGGTGGACGGGAAAGCGCGAAACCGTGTCCTCCCTGATGATGCGATATGCCTACGGCTTGGTGCCTCTGGGTTTCGGGGTGTGGGTGGCTCATTTTGCCTTTCACTTCCTGACAGGACTCTTGACCGTCGTGCCAGTGGTGCAAAGCGCGCTGACCGATCTGGGCTGGTCGCTGCTGGGGACGCCCCGCTGGGATTTAGGGCCGGTGCTGCCCATGGCCTGGCTCTTTCCACTGGAACTGGGGTTCATGGGCCTGGGCTGGCTGGGGTCGCTGCTGGTGGCCTACCGCATCGCCGAGCGAGAGAATCCCCGCCATCCCTGGCGTGCCTTTCTGCCCTGGGCCGGGCTGTTGTCGCTCCTGTTGCTGGCCGCCATCTGGCTGATGTCCCAGCCGATGGAGATGCGGGGCACGTTTTTCGAGGGATGAAGGCCATGAGACGGTGGCAGCGTGGCGTGTTGCTTCTGGAGCTTCTTTTGATGGGACTGGCATGGCCATCTGTGGCCCAGGCCCACTTCGGCGCTCCCTACCCGGTGCTGCTGGAGCAAACCGTAGGTCCCTACACCGTCTCGGCGTTGGCCGACCCGGATGTGGGGATTGGAACGTTCATCATCGAGGCCACGCTGTCGGTGAGTGAGCCGGTGCCAGACGACACGGTGGTGATGCTATGGGTAAGGCCTGAGGACGACCACATGGGCGAGGCCGAGTACCAAGTCCAGCGCCAGGAGGAACGATTCGTCGCCAAAGTGCCCTTCGATGCTGAGGGGATGTGGCAGGTGAGGCTGGCGGTGGAGGGGGCGGCCGGTCGTGGGGAGACCACCTTCCGCGTGCGGGTGACGCCGCC
>CAZGKH010000493.1:0-3476 GCA_964525665.1 uncultured Anaerolineae bacterium
GGACGATGTCTGTCGATGGCGTGGCTCGCGGGGCTGGTGCCGAGACATGCTTTCCGCGACATCGCCACGCCGCTGGCCGGCGTCATGGCGGCCGCCGACCGCGTGGCCGAGGGCGACCTGAGCGCGCGCGTGCCGGAACGCGGCCCCGGCGATTTCGGTCGGCTGGCCAGGTCTTTCAACCGCATGACCGAAGAGCTGGAGCGCGCCGATCAGCAGCGCCGCAACCTCACCGCCGACGTGGCTCACGAGCTTCGGACACCGCTGCACATCATCCAGGGCAATCTGGAAGGCATCCTCGACGGCGTCTACGAGCCGACGACGGAGCACATCAACGCCACGCTGGACGAGACGCGCACCCTGGCCCGCCTGGTAGACGACTTGCGCACTCTCTCCCTGGCGGAGGCCGGCCAGTTGCCGCTGACATGGGAGCCGATAGACGTGGCCGAGCTGCTGGCCGACGTGTCTACCAGCTTCAGCGGCCAGGCCGAAGCTGCGGGCATAGACCTGCGCGTCGAAACCGAAGGCGACCCATCCGACCTGACCGTCAGCGGCGACGTGGGGCGGCTGGATCAAGTGCTGAGCAACCTGTTGGCCAACGCGCTGCGCTACACGCCCGCTGGCGGGGTAGTTGCGTTGCAGGCCCAGCCGACGGACAGCGGCGTCCGCATCGTCGTGCGCGACACCGGCGAGGGCATCCTGCCCGAGAATCTGCCCTACATCTTCGATCGCTTCTGGCGCGGCGACCGGTCCCGCTCCCACGCCGGTAGAGCGGGGAGCGGACTGGGGCTGGCCATTGCCCGGCAATTGGTACAGGCCCACGACGGCCGAATCAGTGTCGAGAGCAAACCAGAGCAGGGGACCGCGTTCACCATCGAGTTACCGGCAGGCGGAGAGTAGCATTTAGGTTTTCCTCGAACACCAAAGCCCCGGCGAAACGCCGGGGCTTTTTACTTGGAATCTTAAAATTCTCAAGATAAGTATTAAATTCTCTGAATTGAGTCTTGACAAAACTCACTTTTTGTGATATAATATGGCCTAGATATTAAAAATCTTAATGTACAATGTAGAATTTCTTATATTGCAAGTAGAATTCCTAACAGCGCAACAAAGTAAAGGAGGAGGTAGTCAATGTATCCCGTGCCAGGTAGATGTCCAGTTTGTGGCGAAGAGATGGCGGTGACGCGCGTGTATTGTCGTCAGTGCGATACAGCCGTGGAGGGGCGTTTCTCTCTGGGCAGGTTCCACCGCCTCACCCCTGAGCAGTTGCAGTTCGCCGAAACCTTCATCAGTTGCGAGGGCAAGATCACGCGAGTGGAGGAGGTGATGGGGCTCTCGTACCCCGCCGTGCGAGCGCGGCTGCACGATCTCATCCGCGCCTTGGGCTATGAGGTGGGGGCGGAGCCCGCCGGCGCCTCGCCTGAGGAGCGGCGGGGCATCTTGGAAGAGCTGGCCCAAGGCAAAGTCTCCGCCGAACAGGCGTTGGCGCTTTTGCAGAGGCAATGAGCTTGGGTCAGAAACCAACTAATCGCTTGAGGAGGTGTCAGACATGACAGCATCGAAAGAAGAACGAGCGCAGATTCTCCAAATGATCAGCGAAGGAAAAATCTCAGCGGAGGAGGGGTCCCGGCTTCTGAAGGCCATTGCATCCCATGGCCGCCCAGGACAGACAGAGAGGACAAGCGAGGCATTACACGATCGCTGGTTGCGCGTCCGGGTGTTCAACACGGTAACGGGCAAGCCCAAGGTCAACTTCAGTCTGCCTATGGGATTGGTTAGCGTAGGGCTCAAGCTAGGCGCTCAGTTCGTGCCGGAGTTGGCGGACATCGAAGACGAGTTGATGGCCGCCGCAGGGGAGGGCGCGCGAGGCAAGATCCTAGAGGTCGAAGACCCTGACGACGACGAACGAGTGGAGATCTTCATCGAATAGTTGGATCAGCGTATCCAATCTTGACTTCCCTGAAAAAAGCCTGCTCTGAGGCCCGTCCTCGGGCCGATTGCCGCACCCGGGGACGGCTGCGGGAGCTTTTTTCAGTAGATTCAATCTTGCTTGGCCTGTATCCCTTCGACAGGCTCAGGACAAGCGCCAGATCCAGGCCAGAGGCGGGGATTTGGCAATCCTCTCAGAGCAATTTTGGATGCACTGGAATAGCACTTTGCAGGAGGTAAAAATGTATCAGCAGAGAATCTCGACGTCGGAATCTCCCCGCGTGGAGGTGACTGCCTGTCAGGGAGACCTGGTGGTAGCGACGTGGGACAATGCGGAAGTCCTGATCGAAGTGGACAGCGAAGAGGTGCTGACCGTGGAAGAGCGCGAGGATGCAGTGGCCCTGGTTGCCAACCGCGATTGCAGCCTGACCGTGCCAGCCGCCGCTTCTCTCGTGGTCATCCAGGCTCAGGGCGCTCTCTCTGTGCAGGGAGCACGCGGAACCGTGGAGGTGGCTACGGTGCAGGGAGACGCACAGTTACAGGATGTCGCCGCCAGCGTGTCGCTGAGCACTGTCCAGGGAGACCTGGTGGTAGAGGGCTGCACTGCCGCTGTCAGCGCCGGGACCGTTCAGGGCGACGCCAAAGTGCGGCAAGTGGACGGCCCCGTGGAGTTTGGCACAGTGGGCGGCGATCTGTTGGCGGAAAAGATCAACGGGCCGCTGTCGGCGCGGTCAGTGGCAGGCGATGCCTATCTACGCCAGTTGAATGGCATGCTCTACCTGAGCGACGTTGGCACGGACCTGGTCGGCCGAGCCTGGACGGCGGGCGCAGACGTGGCGCAGGTGGGCGGCGATGTCTCGCTCAAGACAGTCTTTGCCGGGCCATTCACCTATGAAATCCAGGCGAAGGGCAACGTCATCGCCAAGGCCCTGCCAGGCAGCAGCGCGACGTTCACCCTCCAGTCGGCCCAAGGACAGGTCAAGGTCAAAGGCGTCACTGGGGAGATGACGGACGAAGAGCCGTGGAAGGGCTCGATCAGGGATGGCGAGGCGCAGGTCACATTGACTTCCGCGCACGGCAACATGTTGCTCAAGACCGCAGGTGAAAGGGATGAGGATCAAGAGCGTGATGCTTTTGCCATCCTGGCTGCCGACCTGGGCAGGATTGGCGCTGAGGCTGGCGTGGCAGCCCAGGAGTTGGCCTGGCGCATTCAGCAGCGGGTAGCCGACAAGCTGGCCACGATTGACCTCGAAGCCATCGCCCGCCGCGAGGCGGAAAAGGCCCGCCGACAGGCGGAACGAGAGGTCGCCAAGGCCCAGCGCATGGCAGAGAAGACACGACGCAAGGCGGAGCGCGCTCAGGAGAAAGCACAGCGAAAGGTAAGGCGGCACTTCGAGCGAGAGACACGCGGCAGGCGGCGCACGGCGGGACGGGGTCAGGCATCCAGCGAAGAGGAACGTCTGGCGGTGCTCAAGATGTTGGCTGAGGGCGTGATCTCCACTCAGGAGGCCGAAACCCTCTTACAAGCCCTCGAAGGCTGAGAGCTGAAA
>CAZGKH010000494.1:0-1620 GCA_964525665.1 uncultured Anaerolineae bacterium
GACGGGCCTCAGAGCAGGCTTTTTTCAGGGAAGTCAATGTTAAATTTGTCAGTCACCCAGCTCTGGCCGACAAAAGTGGTCTAATCGCGGCAAATGTGCTATAATATGTCCGTCTATTCGAAATCCCTTGCCGGAGGTCAGACAATTATGACGTGTACTAAATCAGTGTCCATGACGAGCGTTTTCCTCTGCCTGTGCGCCATCAGCGGGCTGGTGCTGTTACCGCTGCTCAGCGGCTGCAGCTCCTCGCCAACGCCAACCCCCACTCCCACCAAGACACCCAAGCCGCCAGCCACATCCACGCCCATCCCCACCCCCACCGCGCCGCCGCCCACACACACCCCCATCCCCACCGTGCTGCCGCCCACAGACACTCCCGAACCGACCGCCACTCTTACTCCCATCAAAGTGCAGCTTCCTACCGAGATCAGTACACCATCCCCGCCCTCGCCAACGCCGGAGCTAGAGCTGACGCCATCGCCGACGCCCTCGCCGGCGCCATCGGCGATGCCGACACCGACGTCCATCCCAACATCCATCCCGACGTCCGTTCCGACGCCATCGGTCGATGTTTGGCCTCTCACGGGCGAGGGGGTTAGCGACCCCTCAGTCCTGGAGCGACGCCCTCTAGCGGTGAAGATCTCCAACTTCCCTCCGATAGTGCGTCCCCAGGCAGGCCTGAGCTACGCCGACGTCGTCTTTGAGCATTTGTCCGAGGCCGGGCTGACGCGCCTGACCGCTATCTTCCTGAGTAAGGGGGCAGAAAAGGTCGGTTCCATCCGCAGCGCGCGCCTCATAGATTTGGAGATACCGGCCATGTTCAAGTCCATGTTCGCCTACTCCGGGGCCAGCGGCGGGGTAAAGCAGAAGATCATGGAGTCGGACTTCTTCGACAGGGTCGTATCTCCCGACTTTGGCCACCCTGGCTTTGCCCGCATCCCCAGTGAGGGCAAAGCCTACGAGCATACCCTTTTCAGCGACACTCAGTCCCTGTGGGAGGTCGCCGAGTCGAGGGGCTTGAACCAACGCCAGGACCTTTCGGGGTGGGTTTTCTCTGACCAGCCGCCGGAGGGTGGTAGTCCGGCCACAAGTATCGAGGTACTCTACACGCCCAAATACGCTTCGGCTGAATACCATTACGACCCAGGACGCCAGGCCTACCTGCGTTCCATCTTTGGAGAGCCTCATAGAGACGAGTTGACCGGTGAGCAAATCGCCGCCAGGAACGTGGTGGTGCTCTGGGCCAATCACCTGGATACGGATATCGTCGAAGACAGCACCGGGCCTCGTATCTACTACTCCATTGAGATCCAGATATGGGGGGAGGGCTGGGCCACAGTCTTCCGCGACGGTCAGGCTTTCGAGGGCAGATGGGTCAGGCCGCAACGCCACGATCTGATTCGCTTCGTTGACAACGCAGGCAACCCCATCCCGCTGAAGCCGGGCAACACCTGGATTCAGGTGGTGCCCTTTGGTTTCGAGATCGAGGTAGAGTGAGGAATCAGAGTTCGGCGACCGCAAAGTTCGGCGAGGTCTCCTGACCGCAGCCGTCTTGGGCTCGGTCGGAGACCTTCGCCCAACAGAGAGACCTTCGCCCAACAAAGAGACCTTCGCCCAACA
>CAZGKH010000494.1:1720-3466 GCA_964525665.1 uncultured Anaerolineae bacterium
CCTTCGCCCAACAGAGAGACCTTCGCCCAACAGAGAGACCTTCGCCCAACAGAGAAGATAAATTAGTGAAATTAGTGAAATTCGTGGCAAAAGTCAGGAGTAATATGGTAATCACCAGGAGAATAGGGCTGAAGACCAAGGGGAATTGTCACATCGTTGATATAACGAGGCAAGTGGCTCAAGAAGTGGCCGGTTCTGGCCTGAAGGATGGGACGGCCACCGTATTCGTGACTGGCTCAACGGGAGGGGTTACCACTGTGGAGTACGAGTCGGGTTTGATTTCCGATCTCCAGGCCCTCTTTGAGCGCGTTGCCCCCTCCAACACCCATTACCAACACGACCTTCGTTGGGGCGACGGCAACGGACACGCCCACGTGAGGGCTTCCCTCCTGGGCGCCTCGTTGACGGTGCCCTTCGTAGACAAAAGGCTAACTCTGGGCACCTGGCAGCAGATCATCTTCATTGATTTCGACAACCGTCCTCGTTCACGGGAGCTGGTTCTGCAATTGATGGGGGAATAAACAACGGGGAGTAACAAGGCAACGAGTAACGAGGCAACGAGGGGCCAGGGCTCAGCCCAGCAAGGAACACTCTTCAGAGCATAATCCAGGGAGTGCAGACGCAAGTCTGCTTATGAGGCGGACTTGCGTCCGCACTCCTCACTAAATTGCCGCGATACATAGACGGGCGCAGCTCGAAAGAACTGCGCCCGTTGTACGTGGCTGGGAAGGCATAGATTATGGCCGCTACCCCAGTGGTCCGCTATCTGGCGCAGCGGAAGCCGACGTCGTCGTTGGCCAGCTCGACGGCGCTGGCACTCCGCTCGGTGGTCCGCACTAATTTCTTGTCGCTGAACCAACCGCCTCCTCTGATCACCCTGTACTTCTCCCCATAGTAAGGAGAATAGAAGTCACCCCCAGGATAGGCCTTGAACCAGTCAGTCGTCCACTCGGCCACGTTGCCAGCCATGTCCAGCACACCATAAGGGCTGGCTCCGGCGGGGAAGCTCCCGACAGCGGTGGTTCCGCGATTCCCAGCTTCCTTAGTATTCGCCTTGGTTGCATCCCACTGGTTGCCCCAGGGATAGGCGCGCGCATCAGTGCCCCGAGCCGCCTTCTCCCCCTCTGCCTCGCTGGGCAATCTTTTGCCAAGCCACTCACAATAGGCCCTGGCATCGTTCCAACTCATCTTCACCACAGGATGCTGAGGCTTGTTCCTGGCATAGTATCGCCAGGACGTGTCGCCTGTTTTTTCCGCGTCGGTGACGTACCCCGTCTCCCAGACAAACCTCTCAAACTCCTGATTGGTCACCTCAAGCTTGTCAATCTCAAAGGCATCCACGAAGACCGCATGGGGCGGCCTCTCGTCCTCAACATCGCTGCCCATAGTGAACTCGCCGGCGGGGATACCGATCGTGGCGGCATCCACACTTGGGGGCGGAGCTCCCTGCGTAGGGACGGCGGTAGGTACAGGAGTGGCCGTGGGGGGAACTGGGGTATAGGTCGGCGTTGGTGGGACTGGTGTCGGTGTAGCAGTGGGTTTAGGAGTAGGAGTGGCAGTTGGTACAGGGGTAGGAGTCGAAGTGGGCACAGGGGTGGGAGTGGGGCTTGGAGTATGAGTTGGCGTTGGTGTGAACGTAGGCACAGGGGTGCGGGTGGGGACTCGGGTACGAGTTGGCGTTGGTGTAGGCGGCTTTGGCGTGGCAGTAGGAACGGGAGTAGGAGTGGGGCTAGGGGTAGGAGTCGG
>CAZGKH010000495.1:0-3462 GCA_964525665.1 uncultured Anaerolineae bacterium
GCTACGACATCTACGTGCTGTTCGTGGAGCGGGCACTGGAACTGCTGCGTCCCGGCGGGAGCTTCGGGATGATCTTGCCCAACAAGTTCCTCCAGGTTGACTATGGCAAGAAATTGCGCAAGCTGCTAAGCCAGCAGAAAGCCGTGTCGCACATCGTGGATTTCGAGCACGCTCAGGTGTTTGAGGACGCTACAACGTACACCTGCCTGCTCTTCCTGCGCAAAAAGCCAAGTGAGAAGATGCTCTATGTAGCAGCGGGCGACTGGCTGAAAGCCGAGGCAGAGCAGCCTGCACTCCTGTCCGATAGTCTACCAGAAGTTCATGTGGATAGCCGGTTGCTGACTGATGAGCCTTGGATATTCCTTTCAGAGCTGCAAGCGCAGGTCAGACACAAACTGATTTCTCACGGGGTACCTCTGCTCAATCTTCCGGCGAAGATGAGTCGCGGGTCAAGCAGTGGAAATGACAAGGTCTTCATGTTGAAACGTGGGCAGAGTGGCGACACTTATTTCACAGATGATGGAGAAGCTGTGAAAATAGAAAACGAGCTCTTGCGGACGCCGCTCTTCGCCACAGACTTCAACCGTTACAGCTTCACCCCACGAAGCGGAAAGGTCATTATTTTTCCATATCGCAAGAGTGGTGGAAGCAGCTTCGTATTGCTGTCAGAGACTGAGCTAGAGAGACGATTCTCGAATGCGTATAGCTACCTACGCTCCAGAAAGGAAGTGTTGGAGCAACGAAAGCAATTCAAGGCATGGTATGGCTTCAGTGCTCCCCGGAACCTGGCTGTACATGACCAGGCACACTTGGTGGTGCCTTTGCTTGCAGACAAAGGGTCTTTGGCAGAACTGCCCGACGATCAAGAAAATTACTGTCTGATGGCAAGTGGCGGATTTAGCATCTCCATTGGGAAGGATAGTCGTTTGTCGCCCCGATACGTGCTGGGATTGCTTAACTCCAAGCTCTTGTTCTGGTATTTGGCAATGATAAGTAATCGCTTTCGAGGTGGATGGATTACTTGTACGAAACAATATGTAGGTAGACTCCCCATCCGCCCCATCAACTTCGACGACCCGGCGGACGTGGCGCGGCACGACAGGATGGTGAAGATGGTGGAGGAGATGCTGCGGCTGCAAAAAGAGCACGCCCAGGCCGAGTCGCTGAAAGAAGACCGCCGCCATGACCTGGTGCGGCGGATCGAGCGGTTGGACGCGCAGATTGACGCGCTGGTGTATGAGTTGTGTGGGCTGACGGA
Source organism: uncultured Anaerolineae bacterium (assembly GCA_964525665.1). Taxonomy (GTDB): domain Bacteria; phylum Chloroflexota; class Anaerolineae; order VGOG01; family VGOG01; genus CAYMKL01. The sequence continues at coordinate 1,259 of CAZGKH010000495.1, forward strand.
GGAGGAGATTGGGGTGATGGAGGGGCAGAATCACTGAGGCACTGAGAACACTGATTACACTGAAGGGGGCTTCGGCGATCTCAGAGGTTTCAGTGGAGTCAGTTTATGCTCCCGCTGGACCAGGGTCCAGCGGGAGCAGATGAGTAATTACGTCCCGCACATCCCCAAGCGTTAACGAGGTTTCCCGCCCTCCGTCTCATAATCGGCCACCTCGTCGGCGTAGAGGATGGTGTAGCTGTAGCCCTGCTCGGTGAGGAAAAGCTGGCGATTGGCGCTGAACTCCTGATCGCGGGTGTCCCTGCTGATCAAAGTGTAGAAGTGAGCCATTGTTCCGTTCTGCTTGGGGCGCAGAATCCGACCCATCCGCTGGGCCTCCTCCTGCCGGCTGCCAAACGTCCCGCTGATCTGAATCATCACGCTGGCGTCGGGCAGGTCAATGGCGAAGTTCCCTACCTTGGAGATGATCAGCCGCTGTACGGCGCCCTCCTTGAACTTTTGAAACAGCTCGCGACGCTCGCGCACGATGGTCTTGCCGGTGATGAGGGGATAGCCATAGCGTTCTTGCGCCTGCTTAAGCTGATCCAGATACATCCCGATGATGAGCGTCTTGTCGTCCGGGTGTTTGGCCAGCAGTTGATCCAATATGTCGAACTTGCGCGGATTCTCGGCCGCGATGCGGTACTTTCGGCGCTTTGAAGTGACAGCATAATCCATCCGCAAGTCGCGCGGCAGGGGAATGCGGATCTCGGTCACCGCGACGCTGGCGATCCACCCCTGTCTCTCCAGGTCCTTCCAGGGGACGTCGTACTTTTTGGGGCCAATGAGGGAGAAGACGTCCTCCTCCCGACCGTCCTCACGTACCAGGGTAGCGGTGAGTCCCAGGCGACGACGGGCCTGGAGCTCGGCAGTGATACGAAAGACAGGCGCCGGCAGCAGGTGCACCTCGTCGTAGATGATCAATCCCCAGTTGCGTTCGTTGAACAACTGGAAATGGGGGAACTCTTCGAGCATGGTCAGACCGCGTCCTTTCGTCCCCCGCTTGCGGTAGGTCATGGTCTGGTAAGTGGAGATGGTCACCGGCCGGATCTCCTTGCGATGGCCGGAATACTCGCCGATCTGATCCCTGTTCAGGGCCGTTTTATCCAGCAGCTCGTCAATCCACTGGCGCACAGCGACGGTGTTGGGGGTGAGGATCAGCGTGTTGCACTGCATCATATCCATCACCGCCATGCTGACCATCGTCTTGCCCGATCCGCAGGGAAGCACGACGACGCCTGAGCCGCCGTAAGCCGCGCCACCGGCGTAGAAGATCTCCGCCGCCTCACGCTGATAATCGCGCAACGCGAAGGGCTTGCCACTGGCTGCTATCTCCAGCAGGTGGAACTCCAGCGCATCGCCGTCCACGTAGCCAGCTAGGTCCTCGGCCGGATAGCCGATGTTGACCAGCGCCTGCTTGATATGCCCGCGCCGGGCAGCGTCCATCCGCAGGGTGGTGTCATCGAGTTGATCGGCGATGTAGGGGATGAGTTTTTTGTGGCGGATCAGTTCGGCGATCAGCGCGGTGTCGTCGGAGACGAGCAACAGATCGCCGTTGCGCCGGATCAACTTGACTCGACCGTAGCGGGAGATGTAGTCCGCGATGTCCACCCCCACGTTGCCGGGGACGGGGTACTTGCTGTACCTTCGCAGTCCTTCGAGGATCGTCGCGGCGCTCAGGCCGGCTGCGGCGGCGTTCCAGAGTGACAGCGGGGTGATGCGATAGGTGTGGACGTACTCGGGGCTCTTCTCCAGCTCCGCGAAACGCGCCAGCACGTCGCGTGCATCTCTATAATATTCGTTATCAACCTCCAGGAGAACGCTCTTGTCTCCCTGGACGATGACGGGGTTCTGTGGATTGTAGCTCATACCATAATCTTACTACAGAATCTGTCTGATGGCAAACATTGCGCCTCGACGGGTTGCTCTCGGCGCCATTTCATGTTTACCAAACGCGCACAATCAGGAACCTTTCATACAGGCAGAAACTCTAACTATCATCGCGAGGCGGTGCTTTTCCGCCGCCTGTCCTGAGCCTGTCGAAGGGAAGCGATCCCCAAGTTGCTGATAGGAGATTGCTTCGCCTTCGGCTACTAAGAAACAAGGCCCGACTGTGTCATTGCGAGCGGTTTTTGCCGAAGCACTTAGTCCTGTACTGACTAAGTACA
>CAZGKH010000496.1:0-3458 GCA_964525665.1 uncultured Anaerolineae bacterium
TACATGACTTTGCTCCCCAGGGCATCCTGGTGACGGACGCCGAGTTGAACGTTCGCGGCTGGAACAACTGGCTGGAAACCCACAGCGGGCGCAGCGCCGCCGATGTCATGGGGCGCAACTTGCTGGAGGTGTATCCCGAACTCGTGGAGCGCGGGTTGGATCGCTACTATCGAGATGCTCTCGCCGGTCAGGTGCAGGTCCTTTCCCAGCGATTGCATCGCTATCTGCTGCCCATGCCGTTGGAGTCCCGCCCCGGTCCTGAACTGATGGCGCAGAGCGCGCACATAGCGCCGCTCATTGAAAAGGGGCGCGTGATCGGCGCCATCACCGTGATCGAGGACGTGACCGAGCGAGTGGAGCGTGAGAACGCCCTGCGGGAGAGCGAGGCGCGGTATCGTCGGTTGGTTGAGACCATGAGCGACGGCCTGGGAATAATGGGCGAAAACGGCTTGACGACCTACGCCAACGATAGGCTCTGTGAAATATGGGGCTACCCGCGAGACGAGATCATCGGGCGGCCCGTGACCGACTTTCTCGATGCGGCCAATCAAAGGATATTTAGGGAACAAATGGCCAGGCGGCGGGAAGGCGGCCAAAGTTCTTACGAGATCACCTTCACCCGCAAGGATGGGAGCAAGATTCCCACCATCATATCGCCTAAGCCGCTTTTTGATGCCGAGGGCCGCTTTAGCGGGGCCTTTGCAGTGATCACCGATATCACCGAGCGGGTGCGGGCAGAGGAGAGGATAGCCCACCTCAACCTCGTGCTGCGTGCCATCCGCAAGGTCAACCAACTCATCACCAGAGAAAGGGATCGCGACCGGCTGCTGCAATCCACTTGCGAAATCCTCACCGAAACTCGCGGCTATCTCAATGCCTGGATCGCCCTGTTGGATGAATCGAGTGAACTGGTGACAGCGACCGAAGCCGGTTGGGGCGAGGATTTCGCCCCCCTGGTCGAGCAGTTGAAGCGCGGCGAGTTGCCCCCTTGTGGCCAGAGGGCGCTGAAGCAACTGGAGGTTGTAACCATTAAAGACCCGGTCTCCGGCTGCACTGGCTGTCCTTTGTCTGCGAAACTCGAGGGCCTGGGAGCAATGACCGCCCGGTTGGAACACCGCGGAAAGGTGTACGGCCTGCTGACCGTTTCCATCCCCTCCGATCTCATTGTAGATGAGGAAGAACATGCCTTGCTCGAAGAGGTTGCCGGCGACATCGCCTTCGCCCTGCACAGCATCGAACTGGAGGAGGAACGCCAGCGGGCGGAGGAGGCGCTGGCCGAATCGGAGCGGCGTTATCGTTCCCTGTTTGAGAACATGCCGGAGATTGTCTATGCCCTCTCCACCGAGAGCAGGTTCACGCTGCTCAACCCTGCCTTCGAGCGCCTCACCGACTGGTCAGTGCAAGAATGGCTCGGCAAGCCGTTTGACGAACTCATCCACCCCGAGGATCGGGAGATGGCCCAACGGGAGTTCCGCCGCGCGTTGAAAGGCGAGACCCGAGATTTCCGCGAGATGCGTATCGTGACCAAAGCGGGAGAAACGTGGGTGATGGAGGTACTGGGCGTCGCCCAGGTTCAAGACGGGCAAGTGGTTGGCGTCACGGGCTTTGCCCATGACATCACCGAGCGCAAGCGAGCGGAGGAGGCGCTGCGGGAGAGCGAGGAGCGCTTCCATCGCATCGCAGACACTGCCAGTGAGGCCATCGTGTCTACTGACAACCGTGGCAACATAGTGTACTGGAACCAGGCGGCCCAGGCTATGTTTGGCTATCGGGCTGACGAGGCAATTGGCAAGCCGGTCACCATTACTATACCCGAACGAAGACGCGAGCGTTTTGAAGGTGGCCTAAGGGAGACAATTTCAACAGGGAGTACAAGTTTTTTCGGCAAGACATTTGAGGGAGATGGGCTTAGAAAAGACGGCAGCGAATTCCCCAGCGAGTTTAGCCTTGCCACCTGGAAATCAAAGGGGGCCAGATTCTTCACAGCTATCATTCGCGACGTCACCGAGCGCAAGCGGGCGGAGGAGTCGCTGCGGGAGAGCGAAGAGAAGCTGCGCGTTTTATTCGACGGGACCTATGACCTGATAACCTTGACCGATGCTAACGCCACGACTCTTTGGGCCAACCCTGCGTGGGAAGATGTCTTTGGTGAAGATCTCGCAGAGCAAGAAGATCCATTTAAACTCATTCATCCAGACGACCTTGATAAAGCGGCGCAAGCCTGGAATGCACTGGTAACGAAGAAGGAGGCGATCAAGAACCTGGAGTATCGGTTTGAAGTAGAAGATGGGGAATACCGGTTCTTTGAGTCCAGCGCATATCCCGTCACGATTGGTGGAGAACTGTTGTTCTATGTGGTGGCCCGGGACATCACTGAGCGCAAGCGGACAGAGGAAGAACTCCTGCGAAGTTTCGAGAGATTACAAAGGTCCCTAACAGGAACAGTCAATGTCCTGACATCAACCATCGAGATAAAGGATCCCTACACGGCTGGTCATCAACGGCGGGTGGCCCAACTGGCCTGCGCCATCGCCAGAGAGATGGGCCTTTCCGTGGAGGAGATTGCGGGACTCCACATGGCCGCGCTGATTCATGACATTGGCAAGATCAGTATACCTGCCGAGATTCTCAGCAAGCCTGTCCAGTTAAACGAACTCGAATGGAGTATGATTAAAGCTCATCCCAAAGTTGGTTACAATATATTGAAGACCGCAGAATTTCCCTGGCTGGTGGCCCAAATCGTACTCGAACATCATGAAAGACTGGATGGTTCTGGTTATCCTCAAGGGCTATCGAGCACGGGCATCCTCATGAAAGCAAGGATCCTGACTGTGGCTGACGTCGTGGAAGCCATGGCCTCTCACCGACCCTACCGGCCAGCTCGCGGGTTGGACAAGGCGCTGGAGGAGATCTTGCAGAACAGAGGTATCCTCTATGATCCTGAGGTGGTGGATGTGTGCTTGAAACTTTTCGCCGAGAAGAAGTTTGAGCTTGAGTGAGAGGGTGTCTGATGCGTGATGCGTGATTCGTAATGCGTGATGGTCACGGATCACGCATCACGTGTATGAGGTCTGGGTTATGACAGATTGGAACGAAGCCACCCTGCGCTGGCTGAACGACTTTGCTGCTCAAGGCATCCTGGTCACCGATGCCAAATTGAATATTCGCGGCTGGAACAACTGGCTGGAAACCAACAGCGGTCGCGAGGCCGCAGAGGTCGTGGGGCGCAACTTGTTAGAAGTGTATCCCGAGCTCGTTGAGCGCGGATTGGAGCGGTATTATCGAGATGCTCTCGCGGGTCGGATATCGATCCTATCTCACCGCTTTCATCGCCATCTGTGGCCCATGCCGTCGGATTACCGCCCCGGCCTCATGGCGCAGAGCGCACGGATCGCGCCGCTGGTTGAAGAGGGGCGCGTGATCGGCACCATCACCGTGATCGAGGACGTGACCGAGCG
>CAZGKH010000497.1:0-3451 GCA_964525665.1 uncultured Anaerolineae bacterium
GACGGCGTCCCAGGTATCACCACCATTGGCAGACTTGAACACCCCAGCACTGCCAGTGCCAGCGAAGAGGGTCTGGTCGCTGACGTATCCCGGCGAGACAGCCAGAGCGTTCACATACGTACTGGAGAGGCCGCTGCTATTCCAGTTGCTTCCCCCATTGGTAGACTTGAAGACGCCACCGCCACCGGTGCCTGCGAAGAGGGTCTGGTCGCTGGCGTAGCCCGGCGAGAAGGCCAGTGAGCGCACCTGGGTGGTGGTAAGCCCGCTATTGACCGCGCTCCATGAACTTCCGCCATTGGTGGACTTGAAGATACCGCTCCAGGTTCCAGCAAACAGGGTCTGGTCACTGGCGTAGTTGGGGGAAACGGACAGGGCGTACACCGTCAGGTCAGTGAGGCCGTTGTTGACCGCGCTCCAGGAACTCCCGGCATTTGTAGACTTGAAGACCCCGCCCTGATATGTGCCGGCAAAGAGGGTCTGGTCGGTGGGGTAGTTGGGCGAGATGACCAGGGCGTACACGTAGGTGTGTGTGAGGCCCGTGTTGACCAACTGCCACGAGTCGCCGCCATCGGTGGATTTGCGCACGCCGCCGTATAGGGCGCCTGAGGTCCCAGCGTAAACCGTCCGGTCGGCGGCATAGCCAGGCGAAATGGCCAGAGCCTTCATCTGCCCATAAATGACCCCGGATGTGGGCGCGGTCCATGTGCTGCCCTCGTCGGTGGATCTAAAGATCCCCACTGAGGTGGCGGCGAAGAGGGTCTGGTCGCTAGTGTAATTGGGGGAAACGGACAGGGCCTCGATGATGCCGCCATACATTCCCTGAGAACTCTGTACCCAGGCATTCCCGTCAGAGCCTTGGGCTGGCCAGCCAGCTACCGCCGAGTTAGCGATGAGCAGCATCGTCATGGCTGCCAGCAACACGATGGTGATCAAAGTCGTTCGATTTCGCATTTTCTCCTCCTTCAGTGATGTTTCTATTGGGTGAACATCATCCCGATATTCTCCAGACGTGCACCACTGGCTTGGCCTCATCTGCATACAGTTCCAGAACATACAAGAGGTCATTGTTCCGGTCGTAGGCGACGGCACTGATCCGCTCCCTGCGCTGAACTCCCGTACCCAGCATATCTTGTTCGACTCCCGCAGGATTGAGATACAGATATTCGTCTATGTCCAGGGTGGCGTAGGGCTGCGGTTCCCGGGACTGTGTTTCGCCGGCGGCGACCCGCGCCAGGTCGGCCGGATCGTAGAGAATGAACTGCGCGTCGAACCGAGTGCTCCACCAGCCCCGGTAGTCAGAGTGACCTTCACATTCTGTTAGATCCTCCGGCGGACAAGGCGTGCCGTCGGCCAGTCGGCAGGTGGTGAACTGGTCAACTAATTCTTCCTCTATGCATGGGTATTCGGGACCGGCAGGGTTTATCCATCCGTACCAGTACTTCGCGCCCGTACTCTTGGTTCCGGCGAAAAGGACCGCCGTCTTGCCAGAGTTGGTCGTCATCCATGCCCCGCCCTCCCATTCGTCGGGATGCTGGTAACCGTTGAGACACCGCTCAATGTTCTCGGTGTTCTCCGTACTCTCATAGAGCAGCAGCACTGTCTCCTCCAGGCGGGTCCCCGACGGTGGCGGCGAGCCGTCGGGCTGCCAGGGGCGGTAAGCAAAGAGCGCGGGCCCCATCCCCGACCAGCCCCCATCCCGGAACCGTCCGGTGGCCAGGTAGCGCCCGGCGGTGTGCGCATCCGCCCACGCCGTGGGGATGGTAAACATGTAGCCGTTGACGCTGTTGGTGGATTGATCACCGATGTACCAGGCACCCTGGAAATTAGGGGCTGCGAGATCCGGATCAAACCAGGCATGAGTAGCTACGGGTGAATCGGGGGGCATGTGTTGTCCCCAGGCCAAGTGTATCTTGGGCCCTGTGGCTGCGGCATCGAGATACTCCATGCCGACGCGGGGTATCTCCTCAAGCGCTGTGAACTGCCCTGTGGCTACATCGTGAAACTCTTGGAGAAATCCGGCTTCATTGAGTGCACCCAAGCTGTCTGATTTGACCGGCACTGGGATACTGACTTCAGCCACCTGGTTGCCGTCTGGCAGTTCCCCGTACGCCAGTCTGTCGTGCCCCATGATGAACAATGACCCTGGAAAGCCATCTGCCGGCCCGGCGGCGTCGCCATTGGGATTGAAGGTCATCGCGTTACCGCCATACTCGAAGGTTCGGGGCCGTTCGGCGTCATCGGGCAGCCGGAACGCGCCCTGGTACACCAGGTCCGTCGGTTGGATAAGACCGGCAGGGATTACAGTGGTAGGCGTTGGCGTGGGCGTAGGGATTGGGGCGGACCAGTGCTTTAGGATGAGGGGCAGGTAGACGAAACGGTAGGCCGGTGGCGTGCCGGTACCAGTGGGCGTCGGTGTGACTATTGGGGTGCAGGTCGGCGGCGGCGTGGGCATCGGCAAGAGTTGAGTGAGTTGATTGTTGTCCTCGTTGCTTTCCTCAACCAGGAAGGTGGCATCAGCAAAAGCGGTATTCTCGTCCGGCCAGACGTAGGCGCCAGCCAGCCACGCCGACGTGATCTGACCGGCTGGTAGCCCTGAGCCTATGCTCTGATGCACTCCGTTGACGTCCACCACGAAGGGATCGGCATCGCCACTGTCAATGTTTTCAACCCACACCCGCACACCCAGTTGCGTCGAGACGTAGTCGCAAGCGCCGCCTGTCTCCAACTCAATCACCATCGAGTTGACGATCAGGTCGGGCAGGTCTGGACTGATGGGGGTTGCACTGGCCGTTGGGGTCGGTGTGGGTGTAGGAGCGCCCCCTACAGAGTAAGTGACCACCAGCCGCGGGCGCAGGTTGGGGGTACTGTACTCGCTGGAGCGGAACTGGTGGTGTGCCCAGGGGGCGTTGTCCGGCTCCAGGAGCAGGCCATAGTTCGAGGATGGGCCATCTACCCAGGCGCGGACGGCTGAGGTCACATCCCAGCGGTACCAGCCGTCCGGATTGGCCGCCACCGTCACTCGATCCAGTTCCGCCAGGTCGAAGTCCCCCCCTGGGGTTGCCCAGTTCACACCAGGGCGGGCCGTCGTCCAGGTGACGCCCTTACTCCGACCGTCGGCCCTCAGATCCCACCCATCACCCTCAACCCACTCTTCGATGACGCCATGAGCCGCCACGTCGTGTGGGTCGTCGTCGTAGCCGCTGTCGTAGGCGCGTAACTCCAGCCATGCCTCATCTACTTGGATGTCGGCCGGTAGCCAGGCGTCCAGCTCGAAGCGCACCAGAAAACGGAACTCGTCAGCGTCGCCCGTCTCACCCACTTGCAGGTAATCCCAGCCGCCCAGGTTGGCGTAGCTATTGCCGCTCCAGGTAGTGATGGTTGCGTCGGAGGTGCCAGCGTAGGAGGCGTCGGGCCAGACCCCGTCGAGGTGGCTGAGCTCGCGCCCGAGGAT
>CAZGKH010000498.1:0-3448 GCA_964525665.1 uncultured Anaerolineae bacterium
GCCCTAGAAACCTCGGAGGTCTGGCCTCTTACCCCACGAATCCGCGTAGAGCCAATAGTGTTATGAAAGGCATGTCGGCAGTTGGGTTGCTTCAGGCCGGACCTGCCTTTTTTCGTCTTCAGACAAGGGACTAACTAGATGAGCGTCGTCGGACTCATCCTCAAAGCGAGCTACCAACTGAATCGCCACCGCCTGGGCCCTCTGCGACTGAATCTCGTGCCGCTGCTCTTGGCCCTGGCCAGCGGCTTGATGTGGAGGGTCGGCGGCCTGGCGGGTGAACAGGCGGCCTTGATCATCGTCCTTTGTCTGATTATCGTCCTGGTTACGCTCTGGGCCAAGCGGCAGGGATTCATCGTCTTTCGCCGGGGCGAGGGTGCGCTCTCCTCCTCTCCAGACTGCCCTGAACTGGCTCCCGACGAGAAGGTCGCCGTCCGGGCCACTGGCTTGTTCAAGGTGCGAGACAAACAGTGCTATTTCGTGGAGATCACCGCCGACTTTGCCACCATGGAAACCAGGGAGCACATCGTGATGGCCAGGCTGCTCGATTCACGCTTTTTGGTGGGCGCGCCCAAGGATGATGTCGGCTGGTGGTACATCTTCTTCAAGCCGCATACGATCAGGGAAGTCGAGGTAGGCCAAGTCCACTTTGGCCTGAGAGCTCGCCCGGCCATCAAGCTAGGATACGAAGCCGACGAAGGAAAAGTCGAGCCTGTTTATCTTTCCTCTAATGATCCTCTCCTAATCCTGCAAGACCTGCGTTTCGATGCCAATTTGGAATTTGAAAGTTAGAAGTTGGATCCGACGCAGTAACTACCTCGACAATGTTGACTTCAAAAGTATACATTGTCCAACTACTCACCTGCTCCCGCTGGACCCTAGTCCAGCGGCCTCGGCGGTCGTTGTGGCCCTGTCCAAGTACGAGTTTCACAGCTTTCGGTGCTGGCCATCGCCGTTGGAGCAGCGGACTAGGGTCCGCTGCCAGCATAAGGTGAGTAGATACCCGACACACAATAGTCGGGACACAGATTTTCACAGATTTGTAGTAAAAAAGAGAAGAATCTGTGTTGATCTGTGTGAATCTGTGTCCTATGTTTGAATGTCAGCCAATAAGGTTCTCCCCTCTGCTATTCTCAACGTACCGTGCTCAACGGTTGAGGATTTCCATTCACTTGGAGTCGGTACGAGGCAGCATCGGCATAATCGCGTCCGAGGAATACCATCTCGAAAGAACTAGTCTGACCGGGATCCAAGTGCATACCCTCAATGGAAGTGAAGTCACACCCGATGACAATGCCGGATGCGTCATAGAGTGTACCTACTGGTCTGACATACTCGACGCGAGTGCCGTGGTCGTTGCGGACCTGTCCGTTCACCTTGTACCAACCAAAAACAGGATAGTAGGAGCCGCTATCGTTGAGAACGACAAGATTGGGCAAAGGTTCGCCATCCGTCAAATAGCTAGGAGGCCCGAACTCGTAATATGACCAACCGGTCGGCTCTTCAAGGGAGATACGAAAGCACGTCTTGTCGCCGGCGGGGAGATTGTCCAGGTGGATGTTTGCAAAGCCGGTGTCAATTAGCTGGCCAATGCCGTTGAATATGTTGGCGGTGATTTGGACATCGCGTAAGTGGTTGCCAGTGTCATTGCTGACCTCACCGACGATGTGCAGGTTGCCGATAATGTCAATGTAATGGGAGTGGTTTCCGAGAATCTTTACCACTGTCGGCGGGAGGGTCGGCGTCGGTGTGGCAGTGGGAGTGGGCGTTGGCGTGACCACCGGGGTGGTGGTTGCGGTCGGTGTCGAGGTGGGAGGTGGGTAGATTTTCGTGCAGAGGGGCAGGTAGGTTTTGCCGAGGGGCGGTGTTGTCGGCGTTGGCGTCGGCGTCATCGGTGGGGGGGATCCTGAGGTGCGCAAGCGGATGGTTACGTCATCTTGGTAGCCTGCCCCCACATCGTACCACGAACCACTGCTGCCATCGCAACTGACATACGTTCGCCACGTTACATACGGCCCCTCGCCATCAGCCGGTATGGGATACTCGTAGCTCTCGTTGGTGAATTTCATTACGACAAAGACGTCGTCGTTTCCCGACACCGCCAAAGGCGGGTTCACTTCTACCCCATGGTAGCCAGCCTCGGCGAAGTCGTAATTCACACCGCTCCACAACAAGTTGCTCGGCGCCACCTGGTTGAAATCGTCGTAGATGTAGACATCAACATCGGCAGTGGCGTCGGTGGTGTAGAACTCCACTCGCGTGATGTTTGTGCTTGTGGGCAGGATGAATCTGTTCAGACCCCAGCCAGTTGTGGAGCCTGGACACCCCAATGGGGTGGTCAGACCGACCTCGTCGTAGAAAATGATTCCACCATCAAGATCGTAGTCTTGCCAATCGGAGACGAACGAGGAGTTCCTGCCGATGTCGGCCGAGCCATAGGCGATGGTGAAATACCCCTTTTCTGAGCCGTAGCCGGCGGAGCCTCCCCAGTCAGTGCCCCAACTGTTCTTCACAATCCAGCCGCCAGTGCCTCCTGCGTGGGATAGATCGTCGTCCCAGCCGATAATCAGCACAGAATGGTTCGGATCGCGCACCCCCTCGTGGTAGAGTGTATAGGAGCCATCGTAGTCCGCGAATTCGCGCTGCCAACTCATGTCGAAGAAGTCGCCTATATACATTGAGGCATAGACCGGCCCGTAGGTCTGAATGTAGCTCTTCAGCACGTTCGTGTCTGGCACCTCGAACGAGATGAACCGCCAGTCCAGCAGGGTCTTGATGTACGGACAAGTGTCGTTGCAGTTGACATCGCTGTCCACGTACGGGTCGCACGATTCCAGCACCGTGCCCTTTTGGGCAAACCAGCCAGCCATCTCCCAAAAGTTGCCTCCAATGCAACTGGGATCGCGCCAGGAGCACTCTTTGGCGCTGTTCTCTGAGAAGTCGTAGGCGCCGGCGCCGTCAATCTGGAGCATAGACTCGAAGTTCGCAAGGGAGGCAAAGGCGTAGCTCGCACCGCAGTCACCCTGGTTCTGAACCTGAGTGATCACGCCTTGCTGGCGCCAATCCCACTTGCTGAGCACAGCCGCAGCGCTGACTTCCTCGGGCATCTTGTCTCCCCTCAAGTGAGACAGGTCCATCGCCAGCGGTACGAAGCCCGCGCGGGGAGACGGCGCCCTCCCCTCCCCCCAACTCTGGGGGGCCAGGGGGGGCGGCCGCGTGGGAGCTTCCCGTGGTCTAACCCGCTGCGATGGAGGTGGGGGTTCAACGGCCAGGGCACTCCCTCCCGCGTTCAGCGCCAGCAGCAGAAGCCCGCCGACCAGAACCGCCGCCCATAGAGCAACCATCAGCTTAGATCTCACCCTATCGCTCTTCATTTCGACCCTCCTTGTTTTACTTATCAGTTGGAGCACTGCCACGGTATCTTGTGGCCCTATCGTCCCGGTAGCTTTAG
>CAZGKH010000499.1:0-3445 GCA_964525665.1 uncultured Anaerolineae bacterium
GGGGTGTTCTCTAACAAGTGGATGCAGGGGGCGGTGCTGATCTCGCTGATCATTGTACTGGCCATCATCTACGTGCCCTTCCTGGATCCCGTCTTCAAAACAGCCTTCTTGGGTCTGAGGGAGTGGCTAGTTATAACTCCGCTCGTCCTGGTGCCCGCTGCTGCCGCGGAGGCAAACAAGTTCTTGCTCCGGCGGCGAAAGACGTTATCCTACCATTAGCTGTCAGTTCACTGGTTACTGGGTATTGGATCATGGACACAACCGAGGGGATAGAGGCAAGGCCCTACCAAGTCAAGTTGCCCATATACCAAGGGCCTCTGGACCTTCTGCTGCACTTGATCGAGCGAGAGGAACTGGACATAACCAAAGTGTCCCTGGCTCAAGTGACGGATCAGTACTTGGAGTACATCGGCCTCCTGGAGGAGTTGAACGCCGAGATCCTGGCCGACTTCTTGGTGGTCGCGGCCAAGCTCTTGCTCATAAAATCTGAGATGCTGCTGCCCCGGCCGCCCAGAGCTCCTGACGAAGAAGAGGAAGAGGATTTGGGGGATGAGCTGGCCCGCCAGTTGATTGAATACAGAAGATTCAAAGAAGCAGCGCTGGAGCTGAAGCAGAGGGAAGAGATGGGTCTCAGGACCTACGTGCGCGTGGCCCCGCCGCCGAAACTGGAAAGGTCATTCGGCTGGATTCAGGATAGACCCTTAGATCTGGATGACGTCTCGTTAACTGACCTGGTGGAGGCTGTGCGGCGCGCCTTCGACGTTAGCCCCGCGCTCCCCTCCGTATCCGAGGTGGTAGCGCCCTTCACCGTCACCGTAGAAGAGAAGATGATCCTCATCAAGGACAGGCTGGGTAAGCAGCAGCAGGTTAGCTTCAATCACTTGTTGGATCAGGCAACCTCACGCCTGGAGATCATCATCACCTTGCAGGCTGTTCTGGAGCTTATTAAGCTGAAGGTGATTGCAGTTCGGCAGGAGCGACTCTTTGGGGAGATCGTCATTCTGCGCCCTTTGATCGCCGAAGAGCCTGCCCTGAGCTTGTCGAAGGGTCTCTGACCGAGGCGGAGGGAGCTTGGTCAGAGACCTTCGCCCATCGTTGGTCAGAGACCTTCGCCCATCGTTGGTCAGAGACCTTCGTCCATCGTCGGTCGGAGAACCACCAGATCAGCCCCAACGCCAAAAGCGTACCCAAAGCGTCAAATCCGACATCGGTGAGTCTGCCACTGCGACCGGGGACGAAGGTCTGGTGGACTTCATCTGAGATGGCATATAGCAGCGACAGTACGAAAGCCCCTCTGAAGGATGGCAAAGCAAGCCATCCTTTTTCTTTGGAGCGGTGTCCTGAGCCTGTCGAAGGGATGGCGCGCCAGAGGAGAAAGGCCAAGAAACCGTACTCTGTCACATGTCCGGCCTTCTTGGCGACGAAGTCAACCGTTTTGTTGGGATGAGAGGGAAGGTTGGACCGACTGGACATGACAAAAATCACTCCCATCCAGAGCAGCACCGGCAGCCAGTATCTGAGGCAACGGGTAACGAGTGATGAGGAGCGAGTCATTTGTCCACTATCCTCTGATATGCTTCCTCCACCCTCTCCGCTAACTTTCCCCAATTGAACTCCTCAAAGACCCGCCTTTGTGCACCCTTCCCCAGCTTTGCCCGTAAGCTCTCGTCATGCAACAGTTTGACCACGCTGCCAGCAAAAGTATCCATATCGCCCGCGGGGACGAGCAGGCCGGAGACGCCGTGCTCGATGTACTCTCCGTTTTGCCCTACGTCGTCGGCCACTACGGGCACCCCGGCGGCCATCAGGTCTGTCAGCTTAACGGAGCACTTGGTGCGGTTGGTAAGGGTGTCATCGTAGGGATAGATGGACACGTCGGCAGCGGCGAAGTAAGTGGGAAGCTCATCTGGCTCGACCCAATCAACGTAGGCCAAATGATCGGCTATCCCCGCCTCCCGCATCAATTCCTTCAACCGCTCCTCTTCCCCAAAGAAGCCCTTGCCCACTACCAGCAGCCTGGCCTCCGGAACCTCGGCCAGCACTCGCTGAAAGATAGCTACTGCCCGCTCGACGGCAAACTCAAAGAAACGGGTGTACAGCAGCACAGTCAGATGATCGGTGAACTGGATATTGGATATTGGGTATTGGGTATTGGACTCAGAACTCGAAACTCGAAACTCGAAACTCGAAACTACCCCGTTGGGCACGTAGAAGACCTTGCCCGGCTCCACCCCCAGGCTCCAGGCTATCGTCGCCAGCGCTCGGCTGGCGACCGTTAGGGCGTCGCAGTGGGTGAGTCCCCACTGTTCCTGCCAGGCGAAAAAGCGCTGCTGAAGCCAGGTGTAGGGTTCGATCTCGTTCCAGCCGCCCTTTCCCTCCCAATCGTCGCTGTCAACGACCAGGCGCGCTTTGGTCAGTCCCAGTCTCTTCAAAAGCCAGACTGCCAGGGCCGCCAAACCGGCATAGCCTTTGGGTTTGAAACAGTGGATGACATCGGGTCTCAGGAGCAATGCCTGCCGTACCAGTCGCCAGGTGACCATCAGGTGCCACAAGAGAGGGAAGCGAGGCGGCAGGGTGATGTTGCAGAGGCTGACCCCGTCCTCCTCCCACTTACGCCCTGAATCCTGAGGGTAGCTCCAGGGCGGCAATATTATGCTTACCTGATGTCCTTTGGCAACCAGAGCCTGGGCCATAGGCAGCGCTCGCACACTCATGGTGCCCTTGGGTCTGAGGCCAAAGAGACCGATCATTGCAATTCGCATGGCCTGCCCATTATACCCCACAACACAACAAGAGGCAAGAGCCGAGACTCTTGCCTCGCTATCGCTATGAAACCATCCTTCGACAAACTCTTACTCCAACTCAAAGCCCTTCTCGGTGAAGAGCTTTAAGCAGGCGTCTACCGCCTCAGGATCATAAAGGACGCCCCTGTTTTGCGTGATCTCCTCCAGGGCCTCATCTATGCTCAGGGCCAGTCGGTGAGGTCGGCGAGAGGTCATGAGGTCAATAACGTCAGCCACAGCCAAGATTCTTGCTTCCAGGAGGATGTCGTCACCCGACAGCCCTTGAGGATAACCGGAACCATCCAGCCTCTCGTGATGTTGAAGCACGATTTCGGCCACCGGCCAGGGGAATTCTATGGTCTTCAATATGTCGTAGCCGGCCTGGGAGTGAGCTTTAATCAGACCATGTTCAAGGTCGTTTAACGGGCCGGGCTTAACGAGAACTTGAACAGGTACAGATGTCTTCCCGATGTCGTGAATCAGCCCGGCCATCTGGATTCCATCAAGCTGCTCTTCTGAAAGGCCCTGTACTTCGCCCTGTACTGTCCCGTCCAGGACAGTGCCCAGGACGAACGTGCCCATCTCCCTAGCTATGGCGCAGGCCAGCCGGGTCACGCGCTGCTGATGGCCTACTGCGAACGGATCCCTCTCCTCGGCTGTTG
>CAZGKH010000500.1:0-3435 GCA_964525665.1 uncultured Anaerolineae bacterium
ACACCGTTGAGGCTTTAACCTCATGTGGGTTCGAGTCCCACCTTCGGCACCATACCACAATTATACCAGCTTTTGCTGAGAAAAGCTAGAACTAGCTTCCACCAAATTGGGAGGGGCTGATTCCTGAAGGTCTAGGGGTAGCCCCATTGTTTTGAGAGGAGATTTCAATGCCACTAGTAACCAGCAAAGAAATACTACAACTTGCTTTGGAAGAGCGCTTCGCGGTGGGGGCTTTCAATGCCAACAACATGGAAATGGTGCAGGCCATCGTCGAGACTGCTCAAGAGGAGCGCGCGCCGGTCATCTTGCAGGTGAGTCAGGGGGCCATTCGCTATGCAGGCCTGGATTTCGCGGCAGGCCTGGTGAAAATCGCTGCTGAACAGGCTGATGTCCCCGTAGTTCTTCACCTGGATCACGGCACTAGCTTCGACCAGAATGTGATGTGTTTGCGCGCCGGCTTCACCTCCCTGATGTTCGATGGCTCTAAGCTCCCCTACGACGAGAATGTAGCCATTACCAAAACGGTTTGCGACATCGCCCACATCATCGGCATCCCTGTCGAGGCGGAGTTGGGTCGCGTGCTCAAGGCCACGGATGACGTGACGCCCGAGGAAGTGGAAGCGGCCATGACTGACCCCGACCAGGCTAGAGAGTTCGTTGATCTGACCGGAGCCGATTCCCTGGCGGTGGCCGTAGGCTCGGTCCATGCCATGAAGGCACGCCAGGCTACTTTGAACATCCCACGTATTGAGGCCATCCGTCAGAAAGCTGGTGTGCCGTTGGTGTTGCATGGCTCATCGGGCGTCAAGCACGAGAGCGTGGTCGAAGCCATCGAGCACGGCATCTGCAAGGTCAATGTAGCGACTTATCTGAATCAGGCTTTCGTGCGGGGGATGAGAGAGGGTTTCGAGAGGCATCCCGACGAGGTGGATCCCCGCAAATATCTGAGCATCTCTCGCGAAAACACCAAAGAAGCAGTGCGGGAGAAGATACGGCTTTTCAAGAGCAACGGCCGCATTGATTCCAGCGGCAGCTTTAAAAGCCCGCCCAGGCAGTACCGAAGTGTAGAGCTTGGGGGGAGTGAGGAGTAACTCTGCGCTGGGCAAGGTCTCTGACCGAGCCCCCACTGCCTCGGTCAGAGACCTTCGGCGATCGAGTTTCAGCAGAGCATCCTCAGTGAGGAGGGAGCCATGACTGCAAATATCATCACCATTGAGCGCCACATCCTGGAGCAGCAGCAGTTCTTCTTTCCTCAGGCGACGGGTGAGCTTACCTATTTGCTATACGACATCGCTCTGGCGGCCAAGATCGTTTCCCGCGAGGTGAGCAAGGCGGGGCTAGTGGAGATCCTGGGCCTCACCGGTGAAGAGAACGTCCAGGGTGAGCAGGTGATGAAGCTGGACGTGTTTGCTAATGAGACCCTGATCCGCATGAACGATCACGCGGGTCGGTTGTGTGCCATGGCCTCTGAGGAGAACCCCGACATCATCCCCATCCCCGAACAGTTTCCTTGCGGCAAATACGTGCTCGTCTTTGACCCGCTGGATGGCTCGGCCAACATTGACATGAACGTCAGCGTGGGCACGACTTTTTCCATCCACCGCAAGGTCTCGGACGGACGACGGGGCACACTGGAAGATTTCCTGCAACCCGGCTACAAGCAGGTCGCCGCGGGCTACATCATCTACGGCTCCAGCACCATGATGGTCTACACTAGCGGCCAGGGAGTGCATGGCTTTACCCTGGACCCCAGTGTGGGCGAGTTCTTTCTCTCGCATCCCAATATCCAGATCCCATCCCGAGGCAAGTATTATAGCACTAACGAGGGGAACTATCACTACTGGGGCGAGGGGGTTCGCCGCTACGTGGACTACCTGAAGGCGTCCGACAAGGCCACCGGCCGTCCCTATTCGGGACGCTACATCGGCACGCTGGTGGCGGACTTTCACCGCAACCTGCTGGCAGGCGGCATCTTCATGTACCCGGCCGACAGCAAGGATCCCCAGAAACCGCACGGCAAACTCCGGCTGCTCTACGAGGCTGCGCCCATGGCCTTCATCGTCGAACAGGCGGGCGGGCGCGCCTCCGACGGCAGGCAGGACATCATGCGCATACAGCCAGAGTCACTGCACCAGCGGGTGCCTCTGTTCATCGGCAGCCGGGAGGATGTGGACGAGGCCGAGCAGTTCATCCTCGAGTTTGGGTAGCCCCAACATCGCTCTGAAGGGGTTGCCAAATCCCCGATAGATCAGGCTAAATTGTAGGGGGAGATTCATGAGAATTGGAATTCTAACCGGCGGCGGGGACGTCCCCGGCTTGAACCCTGCCATTAAGGCGGTGGCCTACCGGGGCGAGAGTGAAGGCCACGAGATAATCGGCATCCGGCGTGGCTGGATGGGGCTGTTGCACTACAATCCGGACGACCCCGAAACCCACGAGCGTTTTATTCGACCTCTGAGCAAGGCTAACACCCGCACTATTGACCGGACTGGCGGCACTTTCCTGCATACCTCCCGCGTCAACCCCAGCCGCGTGCTGCCGGAAGGAGCGCCTGCCTTCTTGAAACCAGAGGAACAAGAGCCTGACGAGGAGGGGTTCCTGGATTTCACTCGCCACGTGCTCAACAATCTGGAGCACCTGAAAATTGACGTGATGATCCCCATTGGCGGTGATGACACACTGGGATATGCCGCGCGGCTTCACCGTGAAGGGTTCCCGATTGTGTCCATCCCCAAGACGATGGATAACGACGTCTTTGGCACCGACTTCTGCATCGGCTTTTCGACCGCGGTCACCCGCAGCGTTGGTTTCATTCACCAACTGCGCAGCACTGCTGGCTCTCACGAACGCATCGGGGTCATCGAACTGTTTGGTCGCCACTCTGGGGAGACCTCGCTCATCTCCGCCTATCTGGCTGGCGTAGATCGGGCCATCATCTCTGAGGTCCGCTTCGACATCGAGAGACTGGCCGATTTGTTGATGAAGGACAAACGCGCCAACCCCAGCCATTACGCCATGATGACCATTTCTGAAGGGGCTCAGATCATAGGTGAGGAAATCGTCCATAAGAAGGACAAGGCTGACCCTTACGGGCACAAGAAGCTGGGTGGCATCGGTGCCGTGACCGCTGCCAGGCTGGAGAAGGTGACCGGCGAAAAGACGCTGATCCAGGAAGTCGCCTACCTGATGCGCTCCGGGCAGCCGGATGCTTTGGACGTCATGGTCGCCGTCAACTACGCCAACATTGCCATGGACCTCATCACGAC
Source organism: uncultured Anaerolineae bacterium (assembly GCA_964525665.1). Classification (GTDB taxonomy): domain Bacteria; phylum Chloroflexota; class Anaerolineae; order VGOG01; family VGOG01; genus CAYMKL01. The sequence continues at coordinate 3,267 of CAZGKH010000500.1, forward strand.
GAAAAAGTTCGGACGCATGGTGGCGTTGCGTGATGGGCGCTACACCGACGTGACGGCAGAGTCGCCATTGCTGGGGATCAAGACGGTGGACGTGCGTGCCCTGTACGACGTCGAAGAGTACCGCCCCAAAGTCTGGCACGCTCACGGCAAGCCGATGTTCCTGTACTAG
>CAZGKH010000501.1:0-3423 GCA_964525665.1 uncultured Anaerolineae bacterium
GAAGCCAGACCTGCGCTCCAGCGGCAGTGGTCACACCGGCGGGCTCAACGTCTCTCGCCTGGCTGGCATCGCCTGGGGCGCGGTCACCGCGCTGGTGGACGTGAGCAAGGGAGTGCTGGCTGCCTGGTTGGCGGTGAGGTTGACGGGGACTCCGTGGGCTTTGCCAGCGGCAGGCATGGGCGCCGTGGCCGGCCACTGCTGGTCGGCCTACGCCGGATTCGCCGGGGGGATGGGGCTGAGCACGCTGGGGGGATTGCTCCTCTGGCAGCAGCCGCTGGTGTTGCCCATCGCCGTGGCTCTGTGGGGGCTTGCTTACCTCCTGCTGCGCAATAGCCCGCGGGCGGTGATGCTCATGGCCGTGCTGATGCTGCCCGTCTTTCGGCTGCTGGGTAACTTCGGCTACGCATCGCCGGAAGCGGTGGTGCTGGGCATGGGCGGAGTAGGGGTGATCTTCATCCGTCACTTCACCCAACTGCACCTTTATGACCAGCGAGCGGCGGCTGAGTAGTTGGATCTTTTTGGATAGAGATGGCCCGGTGGACACCTTTGCCGCTGGGCTTTGTTCTGGAGGTGCCAGGCACTTCCGAAAACGTCGCCTTGTCCAGCGCCGGGGACGATTGAGGGCACTCTTTGCTTTGAAATCCTCGCTGAAAGTGCCTGGCACCTGAACGCTCACATTGAAACAAGGAGGATGTTCATGACCGTTCCGATTGCCCTTCAACTGTACTCTGTCCGGGAAGCCCTGGCCGAGGATTTCGCGGGGGTGATGAAGAAAGTCGCCGACATCGGCTACGTCGGCGTGGAGCCCATCTTCAACCCTTCGGCAAGCTCAGGACACCGTCTTCCTGGGACGACGACCGCGGAAGCCGCCAGACTCTTCGAGGAGTTGGGACTCGAGACGCCGAGCGCCCATACCCCGCTGCCTGTCGGGGAAGACGCCAGCAGAGTGCTGGACTTCATGGCCGCGTTGGGCTGCCAGCGTATCGTCTCCGGGAAAGGGCCTGAGAGCTTTGAGACGATGAGCCTCATCAAGCAGTCGTGTGACCTGTTCAACGAGGCCCACGCGGTGGCGGCCGAAAACGGCCTGGGGTTTGGGATCCACAACCACTGGTGGGAGTTTCTCCAGGTCGAAGGCCGCTACGTCTACCAGGTGATGCTGGAGCACCTGGATCCAGCCATATTCTTCGAGATTGACACATATTGGATCCAAGCGGCTGGTGTAGACCCAGCCCAAGTGGTGAAGGAGTTCGGCCCGCGCGCGCCTCTGCTGCACATCAAGGACGGCCCGGCCATCAGAGATGTACCGCAGGTTGCCATCGGCGATGGCGTGATGGATTTCCCCAGCATCATCCAGGCCGCCGAGGGCGCAGCGGAGTGGCTGATCGTGGAGTTAGACCACTGCGCCACCGACATGATGGAAGCCGTAGAGAGGAGCTATCAATACCTCGTAGGAGGAGGTCTAGCTCGTGGGAACGAAAGTTAAAATCGGCGTCATCGGCACAGGAAACATCTTCGGAGCCTACGCTAAGGGGTGCCGCGTCTTTGACATCCTTGGGATCGCGGCCTGCGCCGACATTGACCGCCGCAAAGCAGAGGCCAAGGCCGAGGAGTTCGACATCGCCCGCGTTTGCTCCGTCGAGGACTTGCTGGCCGACCCGGAGATTCAGATCATCGTCAACCTCACCGTACCCAAAGCCCATGCCGAAGTCAGCCTGGCGGCCATCAACGCCGGCAAGCACGTCTACTCTGAGAAGCCCCTGGCCGTGACCCGCCGGGACGGGCAAAAGGTGCTCGCCGCTGCCAGGGAAAAGGGGGTGTGGGTCGGCTGTGCGCCAGACACCTTTCTGGGCGGCGGCCAGCAGACGTGCCGCAAGCTTATTGACGATGGCTGGATCGGCGAGCCGGTGGCGGCGGTGGCGTTCTTGCCCGGCCACGGACACGGCCCTGAGTCCTGGCACCCGAACCCGGATTTCTTCTATCAGGTGGGAGCAGGTCCTATGCTGGACGTGGGGCCGTATTACATCACTGCGTTGGTTCACCTGCTGGGACCTGTGAAGCGGGTGACTGGTTCGGCCCGCATCTCTTTCCCCGAGCGCATCGCCACCAGCGAGCTGCATCGCGGACGGAGAATACCTGTCGAGGTGCCCACCCACGTTACCGGCGCGCTCGACTTTGTCAGTGGGCCAATAGCTACGGTAATCACCACCTTCGACATCTGGGCCGCCAACTTGCCTCACCTCGAGGTTTATGGCTCAGAAGGCACCCTCAGCGCGCACGACCCCGGCTTGTTCAGCGGTCGCGTCCTGATCCATCGGGCCGGGGCCGATGAATGGCGCGAGATGCCCCTCACCCACAACCCCAAGGTAGGCCGGGGAATCGGCGTGGCGGACATGGCCTACGCCATAACCTATGACCGTCCACACCGGGCAAGCGGCGAGCTGGCCTACCACGTGCTCGACATCATGCAGGCCTTTGGGGAATCGTCGGAAAGCGGCAGGCACATCGAGATAGCCAGTCGTTGCTCAAGACCAGCCGCCCTGCCGCTGGGGTTAATGGAGGGTGAGCTGGACACCTAGTGCACGACGGTGCAGATTCTTCTTTGGCTCGCATCTAAATGCGATTGCCCTGCGTCATCATCGGTGAGACCTTATTGGCGAAGTGGCAAATTCACAGGGAGATGAAAATGACAAGGGAAGGTACGCAACAACCTTTCAACAAAACTCGTCGCCAAGACCGGGCCAAGGACGATGCCTGGATCAGGGCTTTTTTGCACCGCGCACCTTTTGGCTCAATGGCGACGGTGTGCGATGGACAGCCGTTCATCGTGGCGCGCAAGTTCACCTACGATGAGGCCACGCACGCCATTTACCTGCACGGTGCAGCCAAGGGGCGCACCTACGACAACGTGCAGGCCGATGGGCGGGTGTGCTTTAGCGCCAGCGAAATGGGACGACTGCTGCCCGCCAAGAGAGCCATGGATTTCAGCGTGGAATACTCTGGGGTGGTCGTCTTTGGCCGCGCCGCAATCGTGGCCGACGCCGTCGAGGCCAAACATGGATTGCAATTGATACTGGACAAATACTTCCCCCATCTGCGGCCTGGCGAGGACTACGAGCCCGCTACGGATTCCGATTTGAAGGTCACCGCGGTGTTTCGGATTGACATTGAGAGTTGGAGCGGCAAGGAGAAGCGGGGGGAGGCCGACGTCCCAAAGGAGTGAGCGCAATAAGCAGGCAATAGCATTACAGAAAACCACCTGCGTCAACCGTGCAGGTGGCTTTTTGGGGTGTTGCCAAAGGAGGCGAAAGCTGGTATACTATACTTCGTCAAGCTCACTTCTACGCGACAGCCATCATCTGGGGGGAAGGGGTTCAGTGACCTCAGGGGTTTCAGCGGAGTCAGCGGTTCAGCGGGCGTGCGCAG